>JAFGQF010000011.1 GCA_016935775.1 Caldifarciminota bacterium | reverse complement strand
GGTCTCCGTATCGCCGGGAGTGGCTGGAGGAGCGGGTCGGCAAGGCGCGGGACCCGGACCGGGCGAGGCGGGCAATCGAGCAGGGGTATCGGACGTATGACGGGCACTCACGCGAACTGCCGCCTGAGCCCGAGAACTGGCGCGGCATCGCCACGAACCCGGGCAGGCAGTGGCTGGTGCCCGGTTGAGCGGCGGGCCGGTCGCTCTTGACTTGACACCTTGGCTCTCTATCGTGTTGCGCTTCTATGTCGGTGACAACGGGTCCAAGCTACTCCGACTGTCGCTCAGCCAGGCGTACCGGGCCGCGGCGTCGGCGACTGGGGGCGGCCCGCGGCGCCAGGCGGCGCCTGCTGCTGGTGCCGGCGAAGTGAATCGTAATGCCCCCGGGACTCTCAATCATCTTCGTCAACCACAACTCGCGGGGGTTTCTGGAACGGGCGTTGGGTTCGCTGTCGAGGCTGGACGATTCTCCGACGCGCGAAGCCATCGTCGTGGACAACGCGTCAATCGGAGAGGAGGACCCGGAGGCGGTCTGCCGCAGGCACGGCGCACGGCTGGTTCGACTGCGGCGGAACCGCGGCTACGGCGCAGCAGCCAATGTTGGGTCCCGTTACGCGCGCGGGCGCTTCGTCGCGGTAGCGAACACGGACATTCGGTTCGAGGGCGACATCCTGCGCGTGCTGGTGAATCAGCTGGAGTGCAGCCCAGGCCTCGGTGTTGTCGGACCGCAGTTGGTCTACCCGGACGGCTGCCCTCAGCCTTCCGCCCGTCGCTACCCGAGGTTGCGGTACGTCCTGTTCGGGCGACGCTCGCCGCTGCGGCTGGTGCTGCCAGACGCGCGGCTCGGGCGTGCCTTTCTGTACCGGGATGCCGAAGCGAGCAGCACGCCCGTTTCGGTCGAGGCAGTGATAGGCACGTTCATGGTGTTCCGGCGGGGGGCGTTTGACGCGGTCGGTGGGTTCGATGAGCGTTACTTCATGTTCGCCGAGGACGTGGATATCTGCCGGCGCCTGCGCGGGCAAGGATGGGATGTGATGCTTGTTCCCGGGGCCAGGCTCGAGCACTACTACGGCGGGGTGCGCCGTCGTCACCGTCGCTTCACCGAGTTTCACCGGATCAAGGCGCTGTGTCGGTTCCTGGCCGCGGGCCGGTCCTGGCCGGTCAGGGGTATGATACTGCTCGGAGGGTTCGGGTACCTGGCGCTTGGCGAACTGGCGGGACTGGCCGGTGTCTACGAGTTCGAGTACTCGTGGCGCCTGCGGGAGACAAGGGCTTGAGGCGCCTGGGCGGACTCTCGGCCGGGCTAGTGCTGATGCTCGGCGACCTCGTCGCCGTGAGCGCGAGTTACGCTCTTGCGTATCTCATACGCGCCTCGGTGCTGACGTTGGTTCTGCCGGCCGCCTTTCCTTTCTCCCAGGTCTACGACAAGTCCTACCTGCTGGTTGTGTACGTCTTCGTGTTTGCATACGAGGGACTGTACACCAAGCGGCTGGCGTCCTGGGAGGAGACCCGGAGGTCGTTTCGTGGGATGGTCATCGCCACTGCGGCGATAATGATGCTGCCGTTCGTGTTGCGTCAGCTTATCCTGTCGCGGTTGATCGTGCTGATTGCGTTCCTGGTCGGTGTCGCGCTGGTCCCGTTGGTGCGGCTGGTGCTGCGCCGGCTGCTGGTGTCGGCCGGGCTGCTCAGCCAGTCGCTGGTGCTGGTCGGCCGACCGGAAATGGCCGAGCTGCTGCGGCGCGAGCTGGCCCGGCACCGGTCGCTGGGTTACCAGGTGAGCGCTCACTTCGAGCCGACGGGCGAGGAGGAGCGGGACCTGGCCCGGCTCAGGGAACTGCTGGGCGCAAACCACTACCGTGCCGCGCTGCTGGTGTTCTCGGACGCATTCCGACCCGACGAGCTGAAGCAGTTGTTCCGGCTTGCTGAACAGAGTGGGCAGGAGGTCCTTGTTGTTCCGAACTCGGCCCTGCTGAGGACGCAGGCAGTCGAGACCGAGCCGGTCGGCAACCTGCTGGTGATGAGGTACCGTGACAACCTCCTTCGGCCGACGAACGTTTTCTCCAAGCGCATCGTCGAACTGGTGCTGTGCACGACCATCCAGGTGTTGCTGCTGCCGCTGACCGGCCTGGTGGCTCTGCTGGTGAAGGTTTCGTCGCCGGGCCCGGTGCTGTTCCGCCAGCCGAGGATCGGGCGCAACCGGGAACTCTTCAATTGTCTGAAGTTCCGGACGATGCGGGTTGATGCCGAGAGCCGGCTGCAAGAGCTGCTGGCGCGTAATCCGTCCGTGCGCGAGGAGTGGGAGAAGTACGCCCGCATGACCAACGACCCGCGCGTTACCACTATCGGTCGGTTCCTGCGGCGGTTCAGTCTCGACGAGCTGCCCCAGTTCTGGAACGTCTTGCGCGGTGAGATGTCGCTTATCGGGCCAAGACCATACTTGCCGCGTGAGTCCGGGCAGATCGGTGACTACCTTGACACCATCGTCCGTGTCCGGCCGGGGATGACAGGGCTCTGGCAGGTTTCCGGCCGGAGTGCGCTGCCATTTCGGGAGCGGCTGGTGCTGGATGAGTTCTATATCCGCAACTGGTCACTGTGGATGGATTTCTCGATACTGCTGCGAACGTTCTGGGTCGTACTGAGCGGCCGCGGAGCTGTTTGAGGTCCGGTTGACCGGGTGGGAAGGTGTCCTAGAATCTACCGTATGAGATTCCGGACAGCTGAGGGTTCGTGCCGATGAGCGTTTTGCTGCTGGTCGCCGTGATGCTTGGAGGAGCGGGCAGCTGGCAGTCGTTCACCAACACCAATTTCATCAACGACATCGCGCGGCAGGGTGACCGGCTCGCGCTGGCGACCAACGGCGGCGTGGTCGTGCTGGACCAGGAACGGCTGGTGGTCGAGCAAACCGTGGTGAATACCGACGGGCTGCCGGCGAACCGCTGTCTCGCGATCGCGCTCGACGATTCGGGCAATGTCTGGGTGGCGACCGACGGGGGCGGCCTGGGTGTTGTTTCCTTTGACGGCGAGTTCGTCGGCAGTTACCGGCCCAACGACATGCCCGCGCGGTTGTTCGACCTTGCGTGGGATGGTGAGCGGTTGCTGGCCGCCACCGAGGCAGGCCTGTACGTGATGGAAACGCGGGGCACCTTGCTGGATTTCGACGACGACGATATCAGGCAGTTCTCGGTGGCTCGCTACCCAGGGGTGATGAGCGACCGCGTGCTGTCGGTTTTCGTCGGTGAGCGTTACGGGGTCGGCACCAATGTCGGGGTGGCGTTCGTGGACCGCGGGTTCCAGGACTGGCAAACGTTCCGACGGCCGCACGGCGATTCGGTCAAGGCGATTGCGGAGTGGGGGGGCGAGCTGCTGGTCGGGACCGAGCGCGGCGTCGCGGTGCTCGAGGACTCGACTTTCACGCCGGTCTTCCAGTTCGCCGCGCCGCACGCGGTCTACGAGATCGACGTGGCGTGGCCGGAGCTCTACGTGGCGACCGACACCGGCCTGTTCCGAGCCTGTTCGTTAAGGTCCGGGGAGTACCAGCGGGTGCTGGGCAGCGACGTGCGCACCGTACTGGTGGGCGACCGGATCTGGGCCGGGCTTGGCGCCTACGAGCTGTCGGGCCAGGGGTTGAGGTACTCCCAGACCGGGCAGTCGTGGTCTTCGTTGGCTTTCGCCTGCGTGGCCTCGGCCTACGTCAGCGACGTGGCGTTCGACGAGGAGTCGGGACGGGCCTATCTCATCCACTACACTTCAAACCGCGCGGTGACCAAGGTCAACGTCGAGACCGGGGTGGTGGCCTCTTTTGCCGGCAGGAGAGGGCTGGCGATCCAGGCACAATGCGATTCCGAGGGCCGGGCCTGGTTCGCGCATTTCGCCGCGACCGGCGGTCTGACCGCTTACAACCCGGCGACGGATTCCTGGATTGAATTGAAGTGGGGCAACGAGTCGGGCTGGAACATCATTGACGCTTTCGGTATCGATGAGCGCGACAACACCAAGTGGGTGTACAACGCCCAGGGCCTGGTTGTGGCCATTGACTCGGCCGGCGAGCAGCAGGTGTTCGAGATTCCCGGGCTGGTCCCGCCACCCGGCGGCGGCTACGATTTCGCGTTCGACAAACGGGGCCGGGCCTGGCTGGGGCTGACGGTCGGGCTGGTGGAAATCGACTACGGCGGAACCCTGCACGACCCCTCGGACGATCGTTACGCAGTCCGGACCGCCGGGCTGCCGTCCAACGAGATCCGCTCGGTGGCGACCGGGCTGGACGGATTTGTCTGGGTGGCTACCCCGCAGGGCGCGGCGAAGTGGGACGGCACGCGGTTCCGCGTGTACGACGATGACAACAGCGGTATCCTGTCCGACAACATCTACCGGGTCAGGGTGGATGCCTCCGGCCGTGTCTGGCTACTGTGCGACATCGGACTGTCGGTTTTCGACCCGGTGTCGGAGCGCTGGTCCAACTACACGCCGTACAACAGCGGGCTGATCGCCAACCACGAGGGCATCACCGGCTTCTACACTTCGCTGGAGATTGACCGCCGGCGTGGGGTCTGCGCCATCGGCACCCAGCGGGGGCTTTCGCTCTTCCGGTTCGGCTCCGACTCGGCCGCGGTGTCCGGGGCGAGCATCAAGGTGTACCCGAATCCCTGCGTGCTCGGGACTCACACGCGGATTGTCATTGACAGCCTGCCCGAGTCGGCGCGGGTCGAGGTTCGCGCCTTGACCGGCCGGCCGGTTGCGGAGCTCGAGGTGGACGAGGGGTTGCACCGGGCTGTTTGGGAGCCGGGGGGCGTGGCGGGCGGGCTCTACCTTGTCGTCGTCATCGGGCCCGGCGGGCGGCGTGTCGAGCGGGTGGCGGTCGTCCGCGACTAGCCGGCCAGCAGCAGGACGGATTCGCGAACCAGTTCGGCCACCAATGCCGAACCCGGGGTGGGATGAGGACCGCGCGGGCAGAACTCCACGATATCCATCCCGACCAGGTTTGAATTCCTGAACGCAACCAGCGCGTCCACCAGTTCCCGGTAGCTGCAACCGCCGGGCTGGGGGGTCTGGACGTCGGGCAGCACGCCCGGGTCGAGTACGTCGAGGTCGAGCGTCAGGTAGACCGGCCGCCGGCCGACAAGGCCGGCAACCTTCGCCGCCGGCCCCACCACCTCGAACGGGTAGACCCCGGTTTCGTCCATTTCCGAGCCGTCGCTGAACGACCGGATGCCGAGCTGGAACACCCGGTCGCGCGGGACGAAGTCGAGCACGCGCCGAATCGCGGTGGCGTGGGCCCAGCGTTCGCCCAGGTAGTCGTCGCGCAGGTCCGAGTGGGCGTCGAACTGGACCACGCAGAGGTCGGGATGGCGGTCGGCCAGCACCTCGACAATCGCGGGCGTGATGGTGTGTTCGCCGCCGATGGCGAGCTGGCGGATTCCCAGGTCGAGGTTCGCTGATGTCACGTTGCGGATCTCGTCCAGCGGGTCGCTCGGCGTCGCGAAGGTGAACGACAGGTCGCCGGCGTCGTGAACGCGGACGTCGGCGATGTCGCGCCTGAGCCAGGGGCTGAACGACTCGATGTTGTCGGCGCCGACCCGGGCCGCGTAGGGCCCGAAACGGGTGCCGGATACCCAGGAGCTGGTTCGGTCAAGGGGCATGCCGACGACCGTCACGGTGGCTGTGTTGCGTTCCGAAGCGGCGAAGTAGAACTTCATCGTGGTTGCCTTCCGGTTCGGCGCAAGTGTAGGGACCGGAGGTTGACAGTCAAGGCCGGGACCCTACGCTGTCCAGCGATGCGCGTGCTGGTTTCCTGCCCGGAGCCCTCGGCCGCGCTGCTGGCCGCAGTGATTGAGCGCGACCTGGCCGACCGCGTGCCGGGCCTCAGTGTCGTCCGGCTGCCGGCGGCGGACCCGACGTTCGGGTTCTGGGAGGGCGTCAAGGCCGCATATCGGGGACGCCGCTGGGTCCTGGCCGCAGAGCGACTGGCGCGCGCGCGCGCGCCGGACGTCGCCCTGCTGGTCGGGATGCCGGGATTGAACCTGCCGCTGGGAAGCCGGCTGCGGCGCTCGGGGGTCCCGGTTGTCATGGTCGCGCCGCCCCAGGTCTGGGTGTGGGGCAGGTGGCGGGTGCGCGCGGTTCGGCGCGCGGCCGACCTGGTGGTCTGCTTCCTGCCGTTCGAGCAGCCGTTGTGGAGCGCGGCCGGGGTCGATGCCGTGTTCGTCGGCAACCCGCTGCTCGACCTGCTGGCCGATGCGGCCGTGCGGCCGGGTGCGACCGGTGATGAACGTCTGCTGCTGCTGCCCGGTTCAAGGCCGGCCGAGCTCGATTTCCATCGCCCGCTGTTCCTTGACTGCGCCGCGGAGCTCGTTCGGTCCCGCCCCGGATTGGAGTTCCGCGAAGTGTTGGCGCCGGTCGACCCGCAACCCGGCCGGCAACTGGCCGACGCAAACCGCCGCTACCGGTTGATGGCCGGGTCGTCGGCCGCACTGGCGGCCTCGGGCACGGTGACGCTCGAGCTTGCCCTGCTGGGCGTGCCGATGGTGGCCTGCTACCACCTGTCCCGACCCACCCGGCTGGCGGCGCGCCTGCTGGTCAGGACCCGGCACTTCGCGCTGCCCAACATCCTGCTCGGTAACGGCGATGTCCCGGAGCTGCTCGAACCGTCGTTGCGGGAGCTGGCAGCCGCTGCCGGTCGGTTGCTGGACGACCCGGCGGCGCTCGAGCTGGCGGCCGAACGGGCGGAGAGGTTGCGTCGTCAACTGGGGCCGCCCGGCGCCGGGCGCCGGATTGCCCGGCTGGTCGAGAAGCTGGCCTCGCGCGGGGCTGCTTGACTTGACGGGGTCGCGGTTTATAATCGCCCCCAATGCCCCAGTAGCTCAGCAGGATAGAGCAACGGTTTCCTAAACCGTAGGTCAGGCGTTCGAGTCGCCTCTGGGGTATATGGAGACAGAATGAAGCGTTATCGTGGAAAGCACCGAGTCAGCAAGGAAGACCTGAAGGAAGACCGCTTCCAACAGGCGACCGAGAAGGTCGCCGAGTTCTACTACCGGGACAAGCAGAAGTTCTGGGTGATTGTCGGCGTGGCCGTGGCCGTGATTGTCGGCGGCATCGTGTTGCTGCAGGGCCGCGGCAAGGGCGACAACCAGGAGGCCCAGCTTCGCTTCACCGAGGCGCTGGGCATCTTCACCCAGGGTGAGATGCAGCAGGCCGAGGAAGCGTTCAGCAACCTGGCATCCCGCCACGGGCGGGACTGGGCCGGGGTGCGGGCCCGCTATTACCTCGGTCAGATCTACTACTCGAGCCAGCGCTACGATGAGGCGCGCAGCGAGTTTGCCGCTTTCCTCAAGCGCGGGGCCAAGGACCCGGTACTCGGGCCCGGTGCCAGCATCGGGCTGGCCGACTGTGACAGCGAGCTGGGCAATCACTTGCGCGCGGCCGAGCAGTATCGGCGCGTCTTTCGCAACTACCCTGACTCGCCGCTCGCGTTCGACGCGATGATGGCCGCCGGCCGGGAGTACCGGCTGGGCGGCCGTCTCGACCTGGCCGAGCAGACCTACCAGGAATTGCTCAAGACCGAACCGACCGGCGACCAGGCCGAGGAACTCAAGGTTCAGCTCGCCTACGTCCAGGCCCTGCAGGGTCAGCTCTAAGGCGCTATCAAAGAAGAACTTGCAGTTCTTGCCGATAATTTGAAGCGGTCCGCGGTGCCGGCTGCCGCGGTGCTGTTGCCCTTGCTGGCGCTGTTCTGCGGCCCCGGCGCAGGTTCGGCGCCAGGCG
>JAFGQF010000084.1 GCA_016935775.1 Caldifarciminota bacterium | reverse complement strand
GTGACGATAGTCGAACAGTCCAATGCCGGCACGACCTTCGAGGTCGAGGTGCCGGGCATCGAGGTGACGCCGGTGCTCGCGGACGGCAAGGAGTACAACCGCGTCGAGGTGCCGGGCCAGGTGATGGCGATTCTCGGCGAAGGAAGGCCGCAGGTACCGAAGGTGGCGGTGCTGCTGGCTGTCCCGACCGGGGCCCGGGTTTCGACCCGGGTGCTGGAGAGCGAGACGGTCGGCTTCGACCTCGGTGACGTCTACCCGTTGCAGCCGCCGCTCCTGGACGGCGCGGCGCCGGGCGAGTTCGTCGTCGACCGGCAGTTCTACGCAAGCGACGAGAGCTGGCCCGTGGCCGACGTGGCGGTCAAGACCGCCGGCACGTGGCGCGACCTCGACGTGGCCAACATCCAGGTGTACCCGGTCAAGGTCAACCCGGCCAGGGGTCGGGTCGAGGTCCTGAAGCGGGTGCGGGTGCGGGTGGACTACTCGGGCGGCAGCTTTCCGCGGACCGTGGCCGGGTGGATGATACCCCAGTACGGCCGGTTCATCGACAACTTTGCCGAGCTCAGGCTGCGGCCCGAGACCGACTACGTGCCGGGCGTGCGCTACCTGGTCTTCTGTCACAACAACCACGCCGGCAACGCCTGGCTGACCGATTCGCTGCTCGGCTGGGTCGAGAAGCGCGGCTACGACGTCCGGGTCATCACCGGCGCGAGCTTCACCGCCCAGCAGGTCAAGGACTCGATCAAGGCCGAGTACGACCGGCACACGCCGGCCCTGCTGCAGTACGTCCTGCTGGTCGGCGAGTACGCCGAGATACCGACCGGGACGTACTCGGGCGTGGGCAAGAGCGACTACTGGTACATGGACATCGCGCCCTGGCCGTCGGGGGACAACTTCCCCGAGGTCGGGCTGGCCCGGCTGTCGCCGACCGGCGCGGCCGACCTCGAAAACCAGGTCAGGAAGATCCTGAAGTACCAGCAGGACCCGCCGGCGACCAACAACTGGCTCGACAGGCTGACGATGGTCGCTCACCGCGAGCAGTACCCGGGCAAGTACTCGGCCTGCGTGCGCGGAGTCTACCACATGCCCAAGCCGTACTGGGACCCGACCCTGGACACGATAATGGGCCAGTACAAGAACAACACCGACGTCACCAACGCGGTCAACGCCGGGGTCGGCATCCTGGCCTACCGCGGCCACGGCAACACGACCGTCTGGTCGGGCTGGTGCGGCAGCGACTGGTCCAATGCCAACGTCGCGGCGCTGTCCAACGGCGACCTGACGCCGGTGACCCATCACTGGGCCTGCATTTCCGGTGACATCTCGGCGAGCGAGTGTCACACCGAGGCCTGGATGCGCAAGTACCCGGGCGGCGCGGTGAGCGCGTTGGGCGCGACCCAGGCGAGCTACACCTACCCGAACCACGGCCAGTGCTCGACGCTGGTGCGGGCGACCTGCGACACGTGGACGATCACGGTGCCGGGCGTGCGCGACTACGCCGGGCCCGATTTCCACCTCGCGGACCAGATGATGTACATGGACGCCTACCTGGGCAAGTACTGGCCGTCGAGCCCCTACTACGACAACATCTACATGTACCTGACCCTGGGCGACCCCTCGATGCCGGTCTGGGCCGGCGGGATGCCCGAGACGCCGAACGTCGTCTACCCGGGCGTGGTGCCGATCGGGCCGTACGACCTGAACGTCACCGTGACCGCGGGCGGCCGGCCGGTCGAGGACGCGCTGGTCTGTGCCGCCAAGGGCGCCGAGTTCTATGTCGTCGAGCAAACCAACTCGGCCGGGGTCGCCGTCCTGTCGGTCAACTCGACGACCCCGGGCCAGTTCACGGTCACGGTCAGCGAGGGGCACGCGCAGCATTCGGTCGGCGGGGCGACGCACACGCCGATCATGCCCTACGAGGGCACGTGCATGGCCCAGACCGGCGGCGCGCCCTACGTGATGTACCTGCGCCATTCCATCAACGACAGCCCGCCCGGCGGCAACGGCGACGGCAGCGTCAACCCGGGCGAGGCGATAGTGATGCCGGTTTGGGTACGCAACTGGGGCGACTCGGCGGCGGTTTCGCTGGGCGGCAAGCTGCGCACCGGCGACGGCTTCGTCACGGTGACCGACTCGACCCACAGCTTCGGCACGGTGCCGGGTCACGACTCGGCTTGGACCGGGACGGACGGGTTCGACTTCGAGGTCGCGCCCGGCTGCACCAACGGGCACCTCGTTCAGTTCGGGCTCGAGCTGCGCGACGCCAGCGACTCGGTCTGGAACTCGAACATCTACGTCCGGGTCGGCGCGGCCGACCTGGTCTACCTCGATAACCTTGTGGTGGACACCATTTCGGGGGGCAATAACAACGGCCGGCTTGACCCGAACGAAACCGCCGAGCTGATGGTATCGCTGGGCAACGTCGGGTTCGGCAACGCGGCCGGCGTGACCGCCATCCTCGTGTCCGGCGACCCGCGGCTGGTGGTCAACGACTCGTTCGGCGACTTCGGCACGATAATGGCCGACAGCGCGCGGATGAACACCGCGGACCGGTTCATCGTCACGACCGGCAACATGGCGCCCGAGACCCAGTTGCCCTGCACGCTCCACGTCTCGGCCGCGGGCGGGTACACCAAGACGCTCGACTTCCTGCTGATGGTCGGCGAGGTCCGGCAAATAGACCCGATACCGGACACCGGCGGCGCGCAGGTGACCTACTGGGCCTACGAGGACGCCGACTCGGGCTACACCCAGGCGCCGGAGTTCAACTGGGTCGAGATATCCGGTGTCGGCACCCGGCTCACCCTGTCGGACGACCAGACGGTCCAGGTGAGCCTGGGCGCGTT
>JAFGQF010000083.1 GCA_016935775.1 Caldifarciminota bacterium | reverse complement strand
GCCCAGGCGTAGTTGGCCGCGCAGGCCATCGCGCCGAAGTAGCGCCGGCCCTCGGGCGAGTCGACCGGCGCGCAGGCGAGCTGCCGGTCGGCCAACTCGATGCCGTACCGGGCCGCCACCGCGCCCAGCGTCCTGACATTGTCGTCGCAGACCTGGTACCCGAGCCCGCGCGAACCGGTGTGAATCATCACCGTCACCCCGCCCGCGCGGATGCCGAGCCGCGCCGCCGCGTCCCGGTCGAACACCTCGGCCACCCGCTGGATTTCAAGGAAGTGGTTGCCCGCCCCGAGCGTTCCCAGTTGCGGCATCCCGCGCTCGAGCGCCCGGCCCGACACCCCGGCCAGGTCCGCGCCCGCCAGCTCGCCCCGCTCCTCGGTGTGCTCGAGGTCGGTCTCGCTGCCAAAGCCGTTCTCGACCGCCCAGCGCGCGCCCCGGGTCAGCACCCGCTCGACCTCGCGCGCGCCGATTCGAACCCTGCCCTTCGAGCCGACGCCCGACGGCACGCTCTCGTACATCGCCTGCACCAGCCGCTGGACAACACCGGGCGCGAGGTCGGACGCGTCAAGGTCAGTGCGCAGCAGCCTGACCCCGCAGTTGATGTCGTAGCCGACCCCGCCCGGCGATATCACGCCGTCCGAAACCCGGAACGCCGCCACCCCGCCGATCGGAAAACCGTAGCCGAGGTGGATGTCGGGCATGGCCAGCGAGTGACCGACGATGCCGGGCAGGGTGGCAACGTTCGCCACCTGCTCGGGTGCGTTGTCGGCCTTGATATTGTCAATCAACCGGGCATCGGCATAGATGACGCCGTCCACCCGCATCCCGGGCTTGTACCCGGCCGGAATGCGCAGCCGGTTGTCGTCAATCCGGTCGAGCGGACCGTTCCAGCTCACGGCCCAGTATAGGGCCGGCCCCGGAAACCGTCAAACGTCCTAAGGCCTGTTCGCCCGGACGAACCGCACGGGCGCGGCCTCGGGCCGGTCCGGGAACCGGACCACGTAGCTGCCCGGCGCCAGTTCGCGGACGTCCCAGCGCAGCTCGCCGCCGGGCACGCCGTTGACAGACGCCACCCGCCGCCCGGCCGCGTCAAACACCTGGCTGCGGCCGACCCCGGCCGGGAACCTGAGCAGCAGGACGTTCTCGACCACGGTCGGCCGGATTCCCTGCGGCCGGTCCGGCGGCCCGGACTGGCTTGAAAGCCGGGCATAGCCGTCGAGCAGCAGCGCGCAACAGGAGTCGCTGAGCGCGGAAGCCTCGCCTGGCGTCGGGCCGGTCGGCGCCCACGTCGCGGTCTCGGCCCGCACGAGCTCGAAGACCAGCGACTCGGTCGGCGCCAGGGCCTCGCGGATGCGGACATAGGAAAAGGTGTTGACGAGCCGCGGCCACTCCTCGTACGGGAAGTTCGCCTGCCGCAGCGCGATTGCCGAGTCGCAGAGCGCCGAAGTCGAGTCGCCGTCGAGCAGTTCCGGGGTCCGGCCGGCCGCAACCCAGAGCGGTATCGGCGCGGTCACCTCGGGACCACCCGCCAGCACCCACATCATCCCGGTCCCTGCCGGCTCGCCCGGCCGCGGCCCGACCATCACCTCGACCGACCGGGTCGTGTTGCGGCACAGCGCGTTGGCGGTCGGCAGGCAGCCGTAGGGGTAGCCCTGGTAGCGTCCCTCGAACGGCAGCGGGTAAGGGTCGAGGTCGGGCTGGGCGACGTCGCGGGCCAACTCGTTGATGACGAACTCCGCGTCGATGCGGTTCCCGCGCCGGGCGGTCGTGCACAGGCTGAACGCGCGGTTGAACCGGTCAATCCCGATGCGCCGGTTGGTGTCCCCCGCGAACGCGAAGTTGGCCCGGACGATGAACCCGAGCGTGTCCTCGGCCGCCTCGTAGCCGACATGCCAGGTATTGGCGACCTCGAACATCGCGGTCCGGCCGGTCGAGTCGAACACCCCGTAGTTGGCGGTCCACTCGCGCCCGACCTCGCCCGACGAGTCGAGCAGCGCGATGAAGTCGTCCACCGACCCGCAGCCGCCGAGCGCGTTGAACATCAACTGGCCGTCGTCGCCCGGCAGGTCGAAGCCGCCGATGTTGTCCGCGTCGGCGTTCATTATCGCGAACCCGGCCTCGTTGATACCGGCCCAGACAAGGGTCGTTTCGCCCGCGTAGGCATTGGCGACGAACCGGAACCTGCCGCCCGCGAATAGCCGGAACTCCTGGTTCGGGTTGGTCACGTCGCGGTTCTTCCAGAGCATCGGCCGGCCGTCGCGGGTAGAACCCGGACCGAAGGCGGCGACCGTGCAAGCGCCGGCCGCGCCGGCCAACAACAGCACCCAGCCGGCCGTTCGCAGCTTTGAGAACATCCCAATATTCTCCCGGCCGGGCGGCAGTGGTCAAGACGCGCGGTCTTGACCCTGACCGGCCGGCCAATATCCTCAGGTACCGGATGGTTACCATCGCGCTCGGCCTGCTGCTGGCCGCTGCCCCGGGCGGGTCGCTCGACTTCGGCTGGCAGCACGAGACCGGCGTGATGAGCCGCGCGACCGTGACGGTCAGCGCCTGGTTTCCGGTAACCGACCGGCTCGCGCTCGATGCCGGCGCCGGCTTCAGCCTGTTCGAGCACCGGGGACTCGCGGCGTGGGGTGCCGGGGCGCGGTTCACGTTCATCGAACGCTGGCGCATCGCCGCCCGCGTGGCCTGCCAGCACGAGCAATGGAACGACTGGCGGGCCGGCGAGAACCGGGTCATCGGCACCGTGCAGGCCCGGCCGTTCCGGCCGGTCGAGCTCGAAATCGGCCTGGCCTGGCGCGCGCCGGTCTTCGACCCCGAAACCTACTGGTCGCCGCTCGCCTGGTCGAGCGATGTCCCGGAACTCAACATCGTCTACCGGCTCGACTGGCGCTTCCTCGAAGGCCCGGGCTGGGACGTGTCGGTCGGCGCGGCCAGCTTCGACGGCCTGCACCTGCGCAACCCGCAGCACGCCGGTCTCTACCTGGTCGGCCGCCACCGGCTTGACGACGGCTGGCGCCTGTTCGGCCGTTTCGGCACCGCGGTCAAGGGCGTGTCGAGCCCGCTCCTGTCGGCCGACGGGTTCACTGCCCGGCTGGGAGTCGAACGTGACTTCTAGGCGGCTGGCCGGCCTGCTCATCGGCCTGCTGGCGCTCGGCGGCTGCGACTGGGACGTCACCCAGTTCGTCCTGTACCCGTCGGTCGAGCAGCGCGTCCAGGAAAGCCTGGGCCTGCCCGCGCCCGAACCGCCGGTCGTCAACCCGGACTCGTTCCGGTTCGCGCTCTTCGGCGACCCGCAGGTCAGGGCCGACCTGGTTCACCGGCTCGGCCGCTTCACAACCGACGTGGCCGATTCCGGGATCGCCTTCTTCGGCGTGCTCGGTGACCTCACCCACGATGCCACCGAGATCGAGGTGCACACCATGCGGGCGGCCTTCGACAGCACGGGCATCCCCTACTACACCACCATTGGTAACCACGACCTGTTCCAGGCCGGTGCCTGGGAGCGGTGCAAAGAGGTGTTCGGTCCGGCTACCTACTCGGTCGTCATCGCCGACCGGCTCAAGTTGATCTT
>JAFGQF010000010.1 GCA_016935775.1 Caldifarciminota bacterium | reverse complement strand
CGAGGAACCCACCTGCCCACTCGATGTCCCCGCCCTGCTTGACCTTCTTTTTCCTCCCTGTCGAACCATAGAGCGGGACATCCGGCAACTGGCCGCCGATCCACGATCCGGCCCGGACGTCAAAGGCGAAGACCTCGTTGTACTTGCCCTTCAGGCAGTAGAGGATGCTGTCCCCGTCCCAAGTGAGACTGCTGCCCTTGTTGTACTTCGACTTTCCGCTGAGACCGGCGGGCGCCGCCGGCAGGCCCTGCCACGAATCGGTCAGGATGTTGTAACGGAAGAACTCATCCAGGTTTGAGCCCTTCAGCAGGTAAACGTATCCGGTATCGCCGGTCTCGACGTACTCGAGCCCGGTACCGCCCTTGGGCGACTTGCCGCGCGCGCCCGGTGGAATGTCGGCCAGTTGCTGCCAGCCGAGGACCGGGTCGTAGCCGTAGAACTCGAAAGTCCGGTTACCCTTGACCGCATACAGCCGCCCGTAGGGGTCGCTCGCCAACCGCCCCCCCTTGCTGACCGGCCGGGCGGACAGCCCGTGGGGAAGGCTCTCCAAGGTTCGCCACGAATTGCCCTGGATGCTGTAGGAATAGACATCGTACGTCTTGTTGCCCTTCAGGCAGAACAGCGCGGTGTCAGTCGCCGCCAGACCACCGCCATAGTAGACCTGCTTGCCGGACGGGGTTGTAGGGACATCGCACAGCGACGTCCAGTAACCGACCGGCTGGTTGACGACGCCGAACTGGAACCGCATCGAGTCATTCGCGGGGTACTCGTCGCCGTCGGTCCACGTCGAGCAACGGGCATAGAAGTAACCGAGGATATCGGCAACCCAGGCCCGGAACTCGACGGTGGTGTCCCGGCCATCGGGCTGGAAACCCGGCACGAAAACCGAGTCGCGGTACATGTCGCCACCACCTCGGTCAATCAGCATGAACAACCAGGCATCAACCTCGGTCGTGCCGAAGTTCTTGAACCGGCCGGCCGGAACCACGGTTTGCCGGTAGCGGACGTTGCCGGACGGGCACTCGATGGCGAGCACCCCGGCATCGACGTCCGGGCCAGGAACGCAGACGAGGCTGGTGCCGGTATCGTTACCCCGGTCGTAGTCGAACAACAGGTCGGCACGGCAGCTTGCCAGCCAGGAACCGTGGGTGTTCGGGGTCCAGCACGGGAAATCCACCACCAACGACTGGCTCGCCGCCAGCATGACCGTCGTGTCGGCGGCGTAGCCATCCGGGATTTCGAACCGAACCGGGACGCCGGCCGGCAGCAGGCTGTTGTTGCGCAGCTCGGCCTGCGGAGTCACCGGGGTGCCCAGCGGCACGGTACCGGCCGGCGCGTTCACGGCAACTACGCCGACGTCCGGGACCTCTTGCAGCATCAGGGCCGTGATGTCAACGTAGCGCGGGTAGCTCCAGTAGGTCATCCCAGCCACGCAGACCTGGCTGCCGAGGAACTTCACCGCAGTCGCGTAGTTGTAGCCGTAATCGTTGTCACCCCGCGCCCGGTAGGTCCAGCCCTGCGTGCCGTCACTGCCGTGCTTGACCACGGCCAGGAAGCCATCGTCGCCCTCGTTGAACAGGCCGCCGATCGCCACCCCGCCCCAATCGTCGACGTCAAGGCAGTAGGCGTAGTCGTAGCCACCGCCATCGAGCTGGCGTGACCAGAGCCTCGTGCCGGTCCCGCTGTACTTCACGACCAGCATGTCATGGTCGCGAGCCCCGCTGCCCAGCCCAGCCACGAAGACGTTGCCCGACGCGTCGAACGCCACGGCCCGACCCTGGTCGTACGAACCTCCCGGGCCGTTGTAAAGGTCGACCCACTGGAAAGCACCATCTGCGCGGTAGGCCAGGGTCAGCGCGTCGTTGCCTCCCGCCTGGTAACTGTAGCCGGTCCCCACCACCAGGTCCTCTCGCAGCTCAATGTCAAGCACCTGGTCGGAGCCATTGATGCCGCCGTCGTAGTGCTGCTGCCAGAGGAGCACGCCGTCCTTGTCGTACCTGGCGAACGTCGCGTCGTTGCCGGTAACGGAGCTGCGGGTATAGCCGGCAACGTAGACCACCTCGCCGGCGCCGACCACGACATCCTGGGCGCACTCGTAGTATCCAGGGGTCGGGTGGCGCGAGATGGTCCTCAGCCACTGGAGCGTTCCGCTCGCGGCATCCAGCCGGAACAGCGCGAAGTCCTCTCCCGTCAGGTTATTGGCCACCTGTCCGGCAACGTAGACCGCGCCGTCCGCGACCGCGATGCCCAGGCCGCGGTTGTAGTACGAACTGACGTTACCCGAGACAGTCCGCGCCCACTGGAACTGCCCGTTGGCGTCCCACTTGACGGTCAGCGCCGAGTAGCTCCCGGACTGGTAGGTGTAGCCGGTAACGTAGACGGCGCCGGCGTCGTCCAGCGCCAGGGCGGCGGCGTAGTCGGACCCGCCGCTCTCATAGTAGCTATCCCACAGCAACCGGCCGGACGGGCTGTACTTGAGAACTATCAGGTCAGTGCCGTCGGACTTGAACTGACCATAGCCGCAGACGTAGATGTTGCCGCCCGGGTCGACTGCCATGTTGCGCCCGGCGGGAACATACTGCCAGGGGTGGTTTATCGAGTATTGGTAGTGGTCGAACCAGAGGGTATCAACCTGGGCCAGCGCGATGCCACCGGTCAGCATCGCCAGCACCAAGCCGGCGAGCAGCGTGCGGTTCATCCTGAGCCTCCTTTCGGCCGCGTCCGGCCGGTCCGAACGGTCGGGGTCCAGACGACAGAAATGGCTCAGGCCCGAATGGTCGTAACCCGGACCTGCGCCGCGACAATTGTAGAATGGTGACTGGCCGAGTCAAGCGTCCGAACCGCTGTCGGTGGTCTTCTTGGAATCGCCGCCGGCGGAGGACGCCTTCGGCTTGCTTCCCGGCGCGCCCCGGCGCTTGTAGTCGGTCTCGTAGAAACCGGAACCCTTGAAAATCAGCCCGGCCCCGCCCGATATGACTTGCTCGACCGAACCCCGGGCCTTACACTTCGGGCAGTTCCGCACCGGCGGGTCGACGATTCGCTGGAACACCTCGAACCGGTGTCCGCACTTCCCGCACTGGTACTCGTAGGTAGGCATTGAACCCCGGGGGCGGGCTGCTGCCCGCCCCCGGGTAAGAAAGGACTAGTAGTCCATCCCGCCGCCACCGGGCATCGGCGGGGTTTTCTCCTTCTCCGGCAGCTCGGTGATGGCGCACTCGGTGGTGATCATCAGGCCCGCGACGCTGGCCGCGTTCTGCAGGGCCGCCCGCGTCACCTTGGTCGGGTCGAGCACGCCCGCCTCGAACATATCAACGTACTCCATCGTTTCGCAGTTGAAGCCGAAGCCAGCCTTGCCCGATTTCACCTTCTCGAAGACGATCGAACCGTCGATCCCGGCGTTGGCGGTCAATTGGCGAATCGGCTCCTCGAGCGCCCGGCGGATGATCCTGACGCCGATCTGCTCGTCGCCGTCGAGCTTGAGCTTCTCGATGGCCGGCAAGGCGCGCACCAGTGCCACGCCGCCGCCCGGCACGACGCCTTCCTCGACCGCGGCGCGGGTCGCGTGAAGCGCGTCCTCGACCAACGCCTTCTTCTGCTTCATCTCGACCTCGGTCGCCGCGCCGACGTTGATCACCGCGACGCCGCCGGCCAGCTTTGCCAGCCGTTCCTGCAGCTTCTCGCGGTCGTAGTCGGACTTGGTCTCCTCGATCTGGCCGCGGATTTGCTCGATCCGGGCGGTGATCTCGGCCTTCTTGCCCGCGCCCTCGACGACGGTCGTGTTCTCCTTGTCGATCACGACGCGCTTGGCCGTCCCCATATCGCCGACCTGGACGTTCTCGAGCTTGATGCCGAGGTCCTCGGAGACCAGCTTGCCGCCGGTGAGAACCGCGATGTCCTCGAGCATCGCCCGGCGCCGGTCGCCGTAGCCCGGGGCCTTCACCGCGCAGGCGCGCAGCGTGCCCTTGATATGGTTGACGACCAACCCGGCGAGCGCCTCGCCGTCGACTTCCTCGGCGATGACCAGAACCGGCCGGCCTTTCTGGGCGACCTTCTCGAGCACCGGCAGCAGGTCGCGCATCGAGGAGATCTTCTTCTCGTAAAGCAGGACCAGGGCGTTCTCGAGCACCGCCTCCATCTTCGGGTTCTGGGGCGTGGTCGTGCCCGGCTCGAGCGCGAAGTAGGGCGACAGGTAGCCGCGGTCGAACTGCATCCCCTCGACCACCTCGAGGCTCGTCTCCATCGACTTCGCCTCTTCGACGGTGATGACGCCTTCCTTGCCGACCTTCTCCATCGCGTCGGCGATCAGCTTGCCCACCTCCAGGTCGTTGTTCGCGGAGATGGTCGCGACCTGCTCGATCTCGGCGCGGCCGGATGTCTTCTTCGAGATTCTCTTCAGCTCGGCGACCACGGCGTCAACCGCCTTGTCGATGCCGCGCTTGACCGCCATCGAGCTGGCGCCGGCGGCGACGACCTTGTTGCCCTCGCGGTAGATTGCCTCGGCCAGCACCGTCGCGGTGGTCGTGCCGTCGCCGGCCACGTCCGAGGTCTTGGACGCCACTTCCTTGATCATCTGGGCGCCCATGTTCTCGAACTTATCCTCGAGCTCGACTTCCTTGGCGACCGTCACGCCGTCCTTGGTCACCGTCGGAGCACCCCACTTCTTGTCGATCAGCACGTTGTGGCCCTTGGGGCCCAGCGTCACCTTGACGGCGTGGGAGAGCTTCTCGGCGCCGCGCAGTATCGATCGCCTTGCTTCCTCGTCGAACTTCAGTTCTTTGGCTGGCATGCTACTTCTCCTTCTCGATAATCGCCAGGACGTCGTCCTCGCGCATGATCAGGTACTCCTCTTCGCCGACCCTGATCTCGTTGCCCGAGTACTTGCCGAACAGGATGCGGTCGCCCTTCTTGACGTCCATCTCGACACGCTTGCCGTTGTCGTCGAAACGGCCCGGCCCGACGGCGATAACCTTGCCCTGCTGCGGCTTCTCCTTGGCAGTATCCGGGATGATGATTCCGCCCTTGCGGGTCTCTTCCTCGACCCGCTCGACGAGAATCCGGTCGTGCAGCGGCCTGATTTTCATCTTTCCTCCTTGACTGCTTGCTTGCTGTTCCATTCGGTTTTGGAAACTTGACCCGGGCAAGAACTGTACCCGGGACAGCCATCCACGTTATCCATTTTTAGACGCGGGCCGAATCGGCCGGGATTCGCCCGAACGACTTGCCAATCGGTCACTCTCGCCCGCCCTCAGCCAGGCTATCCGCTTGACGGACAATCACTTATCGGTTGATGGGCGATATCTGAATTGAACAGATGACCTCCTCCTTGTAAGGGAGGCGCTCTAGCCAGCTGAGCTAATCGCCCCGGCTCGATTATAGGCTCGCTGTCGGACCGGTCAAGGCGGCATTGACAGCGGCACCGCCCGTGCTTATCCTCAGCCTGATGGAGCATTCTGCCGGGCTGTTGATCGGCGGCGAGTGGCGAACCGCGCCGTCCTGGTCCGAGGTTCGCAGCCCGTGGGATAGCGCGGTCGTCGGCCGGGTCGGCCGCGCCGGGCCGGAGCAAGTGGACGCCGCGGTCCGGGCGGCCGAGCACGGGTTCGATCTCGTGGCCGGGTTGCCGGCCGCCGAACGGGCACGGCTCCTGCGGCGGGCTTCCGCGCTCGTCGCCGAACGGCGAGAGCGCTTCGCGGCGGCAATCATCGCCGAATCCGGCAAGCCCCGGCGCCACGCCGCAGCCGAAGTCGACCGGGCAGTGGAAACCCTGCGCCTCTCGTCCGAGGAAGCCGGCCGGCTGCACGGCGAGACGGTCCCGCTCGACGCCGCGCCCGGGTCGGCCCGCCGCCGCGGCTACTTCATCCGCGTGCCGCTGGGCGTGGTCGGGGCCATCACCCCGTTCAACTTCCCCTTGAACCTCGTCTGTCACAAGGTCGGGCCGGCGCTGGCCGCTGGCAACTCGATCGTGCTCAAGCCGGCCAGCGCCACGCCGCTCACCGCGCTACTGCTCGGCCAGGTGTTTATTGAGGCCGGCCTGCCCCCGGGCGCGCTCAACATCGTCACCGGTCCCGGCCCGGCCGTCGGCCTCCCGCTGGTACGCGACATTCGGGTTCGGCTCATCACCTTCACCGGCTCGGCCGCGGTCGGCGAAACCATCCGAACCGAGTCCGGGCTGCGGCGCACCGCGCTCGAACTCGGGGCCAACTGCGGCGCGATCGTGGACGAGACCGCCGACCTCGACGCGGCGCTCGAGCGCTGTCTCGCCGGCGGGTTCGCCTACTCGGGCCAGGTCTGCATCCACACCCAGCGGCTCTACCTCCACACGGCCATCGCCGACGAGTTCACCCGCCGGTTCGTCGAGCGGGCCCGGGCGCTCGCGTGCGGCGACCCGGCCGACCCGGCGACCGAGGTCGGCCCGATGATCAACCGGGCCGCGGTCGAGGCCGCGCTGGAGCTGGTCCGGTCCGCGGTCGAGGCCGGCGCCGAACTGCTCTGCGGCGGCACGGCCGAGAACAACCTGATGCACCCGACCGTGCTCGCCCGGGTCGGGCCCGAGCTGCCGGTGGTCTGCGAGGAGACCTTTGCCCCGGTCGTGACGGTCGAAACCTTCAAGGACTTCGACTCCGGGCTGGCGATGTTCAACCGCGGCTCTTCGGCCGGCACCCGCGACTATGGCCTCGCCTGCGGCGTGTTCACCTCGGACCTCAACCGGGCCTTCCGGGCGACCGAGCGGCTCGCGGTCGGCAACGTCTACGTCAACGACTCGGCCACCTTCCGGGCCGACCTTGCGCCCTACGGCGGGGTTCGCGACTCGGGGACGGGCCGCGAAGGACCGCGCTTCGCGGTCGAGCAGATGACCGACATCCGGATGGTCTCCTTCAACCTCGGCGATTGACCCGCTCCCGGTTGACTCCGGCCCCGCGCGCGCCGATAATGGTCCGGGTGCAATACCGGGAGGCTTGATGAAGTACCTGACACTGCCCGCCATCCTGCTGCTCGCGTTCGGCTGCGCTTCCGCGCCGGACGGCGTCAAGGACGACCCGTCATACGCCAACGATATCCAGCCGCTCTTCAACACCAGTTGCGCCGCCTGTCACTCGGGCGCGTCGCCGGCCGCCGGCTACGACCTGGCGTCGCGCGCGGGCGCGCTCGGCCCGGGAACCGATACGATTCCCAACGTCGTCGCGGGTCAACCCGACTCAAGCGAGCTCCAACGCCGGCTCGACGACGGCACGATGCCGCCGTCGGGCCGCTGGGACAGCGTCAAGGTCCATACCGTCCGCAACTGGATCGCCCGGGGCGCAAAGGACAACTGAAGGGGGAAGTGATGCGGTTCCTGTTCATCGGCCTGGCCTGCGCCGGGCTGGCTCTCGCCTCCTCGGGCGGTCCGCCCGATGCGAAGACCGGCGCTCCCGGCGAAGGCACCTGCGCCGACTGCCACTCGTTCACCGGCTCGGGCGACTCGACGATTCTCGCCGGACTGCCCACCGGGAACTACCAGCCCGGCTCGACCTATGTCCTCACCCTGTCGGTCAGCTTCGCCGGCCAGACCCGCTGGGGCTTCGAACTCACCTGCCTCGACACCACCGGCAACCCGGCCGGCCAGCTAACGGTGGTCGACTCGGTCCAGACATCCTACTCCTTCTCCAACGGCCGCCAGTACCTCAAGCAGACCGGGGCCGGCACCCAGCGCGGCCGCAGCAACGGCGTCTGGCAAATCGGCTGGCAGGCTCCGGCCGTCCCCAACGGGCCGGTTGCCTTCCACTGGTGCGCCAACGCCTGCGACGACAACAACTCCCCCTCGGGCGACTACGCTTTGGCCGACAGCCTCATCGCCTGGCCGTCGAGCGTCGCCGAGGTCGAAGCGCCGACCCGCTACGGATGGTACTACCTGAACCCGGCGCGCAACCGGGTAATAATCCAGTACCACGGGGTCAAGGCCCGACCGGTCCGCATCTACTCGTCGGCCGGCGCGCTCGTCAGCACGGTCCGGCCCGAGCAGAAAGGCCGCACCCTGCGCGCGGTCTGGGACGGCACCGACCGGCAGGGCAGGCCCGTGCCCGAAGCCAGCTACTTCATCCGGCTCGGCGATGAGGTTCGCAACGTCGTCAAGGTCCAACTGATTCGCTGATGCGCGGCCGCGCGCTGCTGCTCGCGGCCGGTCCCCTGCTGCTCGGCCTCGCCTGCATCCTCGCTGCCTTCACCACCCGGACCTGGTCCCTCGAGCTCGCCGAGAACGAACCGGTCTACCTGCCCCAACTCGACGCCGCGCTCACCGTCTTCGACTACCGGGTTGACTACCACCCGGGCACGGCCGCACCGCGCGACTACTCCTGCCGGCTCGCCATCGCGACCGAATCCGACACCGTCCGGCTCCGGGCGTCGGTCAACCGCCCGGCCCGGTACCGTGGCCATAAGTTCTACCTCGTCGGCACCCGGGCATACCAGGACCCGTTCCGGTTCCGGGTGGTGCTCGCCCTGCGTCGCTTCCCGGCTTGGCCGCTGGTTCTCGCCGGCATCATCGCCACGACCCTGGCCGCCGCCGGCCTGACCCTCCTCGCCCTGCGCCGCGGGCCGCGCGAGCCCGAGTCGCCTCGCGGTGCGCGCGGTCTCCGTCTCGCCGCCGTCCCGCTGGTCATCGCCGGCGCCGCGCTGGTCGCTATCCGGGCCGCGTCGGCCGGTCGACTGCCCTTTGCCAACATGTACGAGGCCCTGCTCTTCTGGTCCTTCTGCACGACGCTCTTCCTGCTCCTGCCCCGCGCCGCCTCGCTCCCCGGCCTCGCGCTCGCCGCCGGCCTGCTGGCCGTGGCCCTGCTACTGCCCGGCCGGCTCGTCGCCATCCGGCCGCTCGCCCCGGCGCTCGCCAGCCCCTGGTTCACGCCCCACATCGCGGCCGCCTTCCTCGGCTACGGCGGGCTCACCGCCGCGACCTTCGCGCCGCGCCGGAACCCGGCCCTGCCGCTGGCGTTCATCGCCTTCACCCTGGCCATCGGGCTCGGGATGGTCTGGGCCGAGCAGGCCTGGGCCAACTTCTGGTCCTGGGACCCCAAGGAAACCTGGGCGCTCGTCACCTGGTTGCTGATGGCGCTGGCGCTCGTCCTGCGACTCGCGGGTCGGGAACGGGTCGAAAGAGTGGTGACCGCGCTGGCGTTCGCCACCGTGCTGTACAACTACGTGGTCGTCAACCTGGTGCTGCGCGGCCTGCACAGCTACCGCTGAACCGACTGGAGGAACGATGAACCTGCTCATCGCGCTGCTGCTCGCCTTTCCGGGCACCCGCATCGCCAACCTGCCCACCGGCCGGACCCTCGAACCCGGCGTCTGGCAGGTCGGCATCGGCCACCGCTGGCTCTCGGCCGAGGACAACGCCATCCTCAAGGGCAACCCGATGAACCTCATCACCGACGCCAACGTCCTGGTCTCGGTGGACCGTGGCATTACCCGCCGACTGACGGTGGGCGCGTTCGGCGGCAACGGCTCACACGCCGCCGGGCTCCGGGCCGCCTGGGCGCCCTGGCGCTGGACAACGGTCCATGCCGGCGCCTGGACCGATGTCATTGACCTCGGGCTCGCCAACACCTGGACCAACCTCGGGCTGGCCGTGCCCTGGACCGCGACCGACCGGCTTCACCTCGTCGTCCTGCCCCGCGCCGCCACCAACTTCGACGAGCTGGTGGTATCGGTCGGCGCCGGGGCCAGGGCCGGGCTCGGCAACGGCTGGTCGCTCGGCGCCGAAACCGAACCGGTACTGCTGGGCGAATCCAAACTGCTCGCCTGGAACCTCGCGGCCAACAAGCAGCTCGGCTGGCACGACTTCACCCTGACGGTCGGCAACGCCTGGCACCAGGTCGAACCGCTCTGGTACGCCACCGCCAACCGCGACATCACGCGCGGACACTTCCGCGTCGGCTTCAACATCCTGCGCAAGCTCTGATATCAAGAGGAGAACCCAATGGAAGTGACTTCGAAGACCACCTGGCGGGGCAAGATGAAATTCACCGGCACGGCCTGGTCGGGCCGCGAACTGACGATGGACGCCGGCGCCGAAGTGGGCGGCGACGACAGCGCGGTCCGGCCAATGGAAACCGTGCTCATCGGGCTCGCCGGCTGCACCGGGATGGACGTCGTGTCATTGCTGAAGAAAATGAGGGTCGAATTCAACAAGCTCGAACTGAACATCCGTGCCGACAAGACTGAAGAACACCCGCACGTCTTCTCCCGAATTGACATCGAGTATGTCATCCACGGCAAGGACATCGACCCGGCCAAGCTCGAAAGGGCAATCGAGCTATCCCAGGACAGGTACTGCTCGGTGTCGGCGATGCTCCGCAAACACTGCCCGGTCAACCACACCTATCGCATAGTGAAACCGTAGTCCCGCCGGTCGGCTGCCGGGTTGTTCCGGGCTCAGACAGGTCCAGCCAGTCGGTCCTCACCAGTCGTGCGAAGCGACTCCCCGGCCGACTCGGCCCTGACCAGGTAGACCCCGGCCGCAAGCCCGCCAATCGGCAGTTCGGATTCCGTCCCGGCAATCCGGCTGCTGGCCACCAGCCTCCCGGCAACGTCGAGCACTGCGACCCGGGCCGGCCCGGGTCCGACACTTCGACGATGCGGAAGCCCGAGTCCTCGCAGGCCAGACAGGCGTATCCACACCGGCCCGCGCCGCGCGTGGCCCCAGACCATTTCCCCGCCCGGAAAACCGGGACGCTTCCTCCCACTTCCGGTTCTCCGGCAAATGGGGAAGTGTCCCAGCGTTTTCCGAGGAAGGTCAACGGCTTGGGACACAATCCCGACCGCCCGCGCCGAAGGGACATGACTCATTTCTGCTTGGAGAAATGGGATCGTGTCCCGAGGCAGACCCGGCAGGTGTCCGTCAGAACGGGGACACGATCCCGGTTCCGGAGGACCGGAAGCGGGTCATGTCCCCAACCTGCCGGTCATGTCCTCGCCAGGCAAAAGCCGAGGGCGGCCCGAAGGCCGCCCTCTCGGCTTCTATCCGTTCTCGGCCTAGTGCTGCACCACCAGCTTGCTGGTCCAGCTCTGGTCGCCGGATTCCAGCTTCACCAGGTAGATGCCCGCGCCCAGGCTCCGCAGGTCGAGCCGCACCGCGCCGGTCCGCGTCGCCACCAGCGAGCGGCTCAGCACGCTCCGGCCGGTCACGTCGAACACGCTCACCCGCGCCGCGCCCGCCTGCGGCAGGCTGTAGCGCACCGTCGCCTGTCCCCGGGCAACCGGGTTCGGCGCGCAGGTCACGCCCAGCGGCAGTTCGGCCCGGCCGCCCATCGCGCCACTGCGCTCGGGCCGCGAGACCAGCGCCATCCCGGCCGGGGCAACGTAACGCCACATCTCGTTGGTCTTGTTGCCCTTCAAGGCGAAGAACGCGCCGCCGCCGTAGGCGACGATGTCCGCGCCGTGCTTCACCCGCTTTCTCCGGCCGGTCGAGCCGAAGGTCGGCACCGTGTCCAGCTCGGTCCAGGTGTCGGCCGCGACGTCGTAGCCGAAGAACTGCTGGGTGTTCCCGCCCTTGAGGGCGTAGATCATCCCGTCGTAGTACGCACCTGAACTGCCGTCCTTGGCCTTCTTCTTCTTCAGCCGGCCACCGTGCAGACCCCACAGGGGCATGCCCGTGACCTCGCTGAAGCTGTCCCCGGCGATGTCGTACCGGAACATGTGGTGCTTCTCGGTCGTCCGGTTG
>JAFGQF010000082.1 GCA_016935775.1 Caldifarciminota bacterium | reverse complement strand
CGGCGCGACGACGTAAACCCGGCCCAGCCCTTTCAGGCCCGCGTGCAGGTCCCGGATTCCCTCGGCCTCGATGCCGTCGTCGTTGGAAAGCAGGATGAGCGGTCGAGTCGAGCGCTGCTTCACCGCACAGGTATATTCGGCATTCGCCTGAAGTCAACCGCCGCGCGACCGTGACGGGGTCCGGTCAGTCGTTCGCCGCCGCGCTCGGTCGGCGGCTGTTGCCGGCAATCGTCAACCTCGTCGCCCCGGTTTTCGGACACCGGCTCGGAAACCGGTTCAGCCGGCTGCTGACGCGCAGCTTCGACGTTCCGGTCAGGATGGTTGTCTGCGCCGGGCCGGCCCGGAGTCTCGCCCGGCACCTGCCCGGGCGGCTGAAGTCCCCTGTCGGAACCAAGGTGACTCGGGGGGTGACCCCCCTTCCGACAACCGGCCCGCTTTCAATGACTTGGCCTCCGGGTCCTACCCGCCGGCGCGGCGTCGTAGTCGTCGAACCGGAACCGCTCGACCAGCCCGGGGTAGTCCGCGGTCGGCCGATCGAGGACGTACTCGCGCTCGCCGAAACCCTTGAGCGTGATGCGGTCCGGCTCGAACCGGTCCAGTGCCCAGTAGACGCCGTCCTCGGTCGGCCGGTTCACCCGGTGGCCGAACCCCAGCACCTCGACCGGGACGCCGGTGCGCGCCGCGGCCAGGAGGTCCGGGGCGAGGAACGCGGTCAGTTCGCCGGCCCCGTCCACCAGCCGGCAGTCGTGGACGAAGACCGCACCGTGCCGCGTCGCCCGCACCCGGCCGCCGCGCAGCAGGACGAAGCTGTCCTCGCCTGCCGGACCGTAGCCGGCCGCGAACGAATGCCGGTTGGTGTTGATGGTGAGCGAAACGAAGCCGGTATCGGGGTTCTGCCAGACGCTGGTCCCCAACGACCACTCCTGCAGGCAGGCCGCGACTTCGCCCGGCGCGCACTCGCGGCATTCATCCGGCTCGACCGGCACGATTTGCTCGACCAGTTCGAGCGCGTGGCGGGTGCCGGTCGGCGCCAGCACGTGCAGCCGGCCCTCGGCGAGTTCCTCGACCGCCCTGCCGCCCAGCGCCAGCACCAGCCGGTCGCCCGACGCGGTTACCACCAGCTCGTGGCGGCCGAGCGCCAGCGTGCCTTCCGGGTCCAGTTCGACCAGCTGCCGCCGCTCGTCGGACAAATCCAGCGCCCGGACCCGCGCCTCGCCCGCCTCGAGGTCGAAGCTGGCCAGCAGCCGGGTGTCGAACAGCACCCGGCCGTCGCGCTCCCCGGTCAGCGCCAGGGCCGCCGCGCCGCCCGACGCGGTCCGCTCGAACAGCAACGAGATTCCGGGCGTGCGCGCGAGCAGGCAGTCCGGGCTCGCCCAGACGCCGAACAGCGGGTCAAGCACGGTCGGTTCCCGGGTGGTTCAGGACTCTTCGGCCGGCGGCTGGATGTGGTGGTACTCGAGGCCGCGCGCCGCGTGCCAGGCCGCCGGGTCCTCGAAATAGCGGTTGATCTCGTCGTACTCGCGGTCGGTGAGCAGGCTGATCTCACGCGGCACCTTGGGCGAAAGCGCGGCCCGCCGGTCGGTGAGATACCAGAGCTGGACCCCGAGCGCGGCCAGGTCCTTTTCCCCGCCCTGGCGCCGGTCGAAGATGACGAAGCAGGCGTCCACCTCGCCGCCCCAGTTGCGGATCTCGCGAATGACCCGCGCCTTGGTCCAGCCGTGGACGAGCGTGTCGTCCACCAGCAGCACCTTCTTGCGGAACAGCTCGTGGCTCCTGATGCCCTCGAACAGGCTCGCCTCCGGGTAGCGCCGGCCGCGCCGGGCGAAGAACATCGGCTTCGCCAGCCGCTGGGCCAGCGCCGCGGCCAGCCCGATCGAGCCCGCCTCGATGCCGCAGACCGCGTCGAACTCGACGTTGCGCAGCAGCAGCGCCGCCGAGCCGAGCACGAAGTCGTTGACCGCCGGGTGGCTCGCCAGCCCCTTGACGTCGATGTAGATCGGGCTGCGGTTCCGGCGCATGTCAACGTGGAACAGCGGCTGCAGGTCGCCCAGGCTGACTTTGATGGCGCCGATCTGCCAGAGCACCGCCGCGACCGTCTCGGCGAGGTTGCCCGACATCATCCGCCGCACCTGCAGCAGGTCGGGCCGGACGATGCGCTGCTGGCGCAGCAGCCGGTAGAACCTCGTCGCCGCCTCGGCTGCGAACTCGAACCCGAGCCGGGTCTCGTCGACGTCGTAGACCGCGTGGAACCGGCCCAGCACCGCGCCGCCCGCGGCGAGCACGTCCCACGAGTCGGCGTTGGCCTCGCGCCGGCGCTCGCCCAGCCGCGCCGCGTCCGGCTCGACCACCTCGCGGCAGGTCCGGAACACGTCCGCGGCCAGGTCCTCGGCCTCGCGGTACTCCAGGATGTATGGGGTTATCGCCTCGACCAGTCCCGCGCCCTGCTCGATCTCGCGCAGCGGAACCTGGACGAGCTTCATTTGCGCGGGTGCGGCCGCGCCCGGCTCACCTCGCCGCCCGCAGGTTCTGGAACCGCGAGCTGTAGAAGAAGTTCCAGAGCGCGCGCGACTTGCGTTTCAGCTCGGCGAGCGAACCCTTGTTCTCGAGCACGAAGTCGGCCTTGCGCCAGACCTTGGCGTCCGGGTCCTGCATCTTCAGCCGCTGCTTTGCCGCCTCGCGGTCGAGCCCGCAATCCATCAGCCGCTTCAGCTTCAGCCGCTCGGGCGCGGTGACCAGGATGGCGACGTCCACCTCCTTGTCGAGCCCGACCGAGAACAACAGCGGCGCGTCGATGATCACGAGGCCCTTGCGGTACTTGTCGAGGTCCGCGCGGATGCGCTTGAGGATGCTCGGGTGCATCACCGCGTTCAGCTTCTTCAGCGCCGCCGCCGAGCAGAACGCCTTGTCGGCCAGCGCCTGCCGGTCCACCTGGCCGGTGCGGGTCAGGATTTCCGGGCCGAAGACCTTGACCAGCTTCTTGTACTCGGCGGTGTTCTTGTGCAGCAGCGCTCCGGTCACCTTGTCGGCGTCGATGACCTTCGCCCCGTAGCGGCGCAGCTCGTTGACCACCGTCGTCTTGCCGGCGCCGGTGTTGCCGCCGATGCCGACGACCAGCCGGTCCTGGTTGAGCTTGCGGTCGAACATCAGAGTACCTTGGCCTCCTCGTGCAGCCTGGTGACTAGCTCGCGCGCCAGCTCGGCCGGCTCGCCCTCGAGCTTGACGCCGGGCTTGCGCCCGGGCGGCAACCGGTCACCGAGGTTTTCCACCCCGCGGGTCACCGCCGCGACGTCCAGCCCGAGATCGGCGAGGCCGAGCACCGGTATCTCCTTGCGCTTGGCCGCCATCATCAGTTTGAGCGTCGGGTAGCGCGGCTCGAACTTGCCCTTCTGGATGGTCACCAGGCAGGGCAAGCCGACCTTCACCAGTTCGGTCGCGCCTTCGACCTCGCGGTGGGCGATGAGCCCGCCGTCGGTCGGCTCGACCTCGGGCACCACCGCGACGTGCGGGATGCCGAGGAAATGGGCGAGCGCCTGCGGCACCAGCGCCTGGTCGTCGTCGATCGCCTGCTTGCCGCACAGCACCAGGTCAAACGAATCGCGCTTCACCGCCGCGGCCAGTGCCCGGCCGACCGACAGCGCGTCCGCGCCCTCGAACGCCTCGTCCTGGACGTGGACGGCCGAGTCGCAGCCCATCGCCAGCGCGGTCCTGAGAACGGCCCGGGACCGTTCCGGCCCGAGCGTCAGCGCGGTAATGGCACCTGAGCCCTGCGCCTCGCGCAGGCGCAGCGCGGTCTCGAGCGCGTATTCATCATAGGGATTGATGACCCACTCGACCTCGGAAGTATCCACGCGGCCGGTCTCGCTGCTCACCCGGATCTTGGTTTCGGACGACGGCACCTGCTTGATGCAGACGACGATGTTCACCTATGCCTCCCGGTAACGCCGCACGCACAGGCAGGAATTATGCCCGCCGAAACCGAACGAGTTTGACAGCGCGTGCTCGATGGCCAGCTCGCGCGGCCCGTCCTTGACGAAGTCGAGCGCGACACCATCGTCAGGATTCTCGAAGTTGACGGTCGCGTGGACCCTGCCCTCGGCGACCGATTTCACCGTGACCATCAACTCCATCGCGCCCGCCGAGCCGAGCCCGTGGCCGAGCATCGACTTCGACGAATTCACCGCCAGCTTCGGCGCGTGCTCGCCGAAGACCGCGGCTATCGCCCTGGTTTCGGTCGCGTCGTTGAGCGGCGTCGAGGTGCCGTGGGCGTTGATGT
>JAFGQF010000081.1 GCA_016935775.1 Caldifarciminota bacterium | reverse complement strand
CTGCCGACCGCGACCGCGCTCTCCTCGCCGTGGCTGCCCGGCCTGCTGCGCCTGCCCGGGGAATCCGGCCCCGGCCCGCGCGACCGGGCCGCGGCCGCGCTCGACCACCTGTCCCGACGCGCCGGCATCATCAAGGGCCGCACCGACTGGGAGCACATCCGCGCCCGGCTCGAATCGGCCGAGCGCCGCCTGCCCGAAGAGATGGCCGGTTTCCTGGATGACGTCCAGGACCGGGTCCGCCGGGCCATCGGCCTCGCCGAACGCATCCTGGAACCGGCCGACACACTCGGCCGCCAGGCAGCCCGGCTCAAGCAGTTCCTCGAAGCGGTGGACTTCTGCCGCGACGAGCCGGACTTCGGCTCGGACCGCGGCTCGTTCTACGACCTGCTCGACGCGCTGCACGGCTTCGACGCCGACTTCGGGGCCGAGCCCGAGCCCCGCGCCGGCTTCGTCCGCGCGCTCGAGTACCTGGTCGGGCTCTGCCCGTCCCGAGCCGAACCCGCGCCCGCCGGCGTGCTGGTGGTCCGGCTCGACGAATCCATCGGCCTGCACCCGCGGCGCGTGGTCTGCGCCGGGCTCACCGAGACCAACCTGCCCGGCGGCTACCGGTCCGACCCCATCATCCCCGAGCGGCTGCTGCGCCGGCTCGGGATGCCGGGAATGGACCGGCACCGCGACTGGCAGCGCTTCCACCTGCGCCGGACCGTCGAGAGCGCCCGCTCGGAGCTGTTCCTCAGCTTCCACGACTCGGCCGACGGCAAGCCGGTCCTGCCCACGCCCTTCCTCGAACTGGAGCCGGTCGCGCCCGGGCCGGTCGAGGTGTTCTACTCGCCGCTTGAGGACCAGCTCGCCCGCGGCCGGAACAAGGGCAAGCCCTTTGCCGAAACCACCCGCACCGTGGACTTCACCGGCGACCTCGAAGTCCGGGCAGCGCTCGAACGCCGGTTCGGGCCGGACCGGCCGGTGTCGGTGACCGGCATCGAGAGCTACCGGCATTGCCCATACCGATTCTACCTCGAGCGGGTGCTCGGGCTCGACTCGCCGCCCGAACCCCAGTACGAAGTAGACGCCGCCCAGTGGGGCACGGTCATCCACCGCTGTCTCGACCTGCTCTACGAGAAGGGACCGGCCCCGCTCTCCCGGCTGGAGGAGCGGGCGCGCGCCGCGCTCGACCGCGCGCTGCGCGACTCCGGGCTGCCGCCCTTCTGGGCCGAGACCACCCGCCGGGTGTTCGACAACTTCCTGCCCGCCTTTGCCAGGATCGAGCGCGGGCTGCGCGAAGAGGGGTATTCGCCGAAGTGGACCGAGCGCCGGCTCGAGGGACCGGTCGCGGACGGCGTATCCGTCAAGGGCCGGCTCGACCGGGTCGACGAAAGCAGCACCGCGCTGCGCGTGCTCGACTACAAGACCGGGGCGGCCGGCATCAGCGCGAAGCAGGTGCTCGAAGACCGCACCCACGTCCAGCTCCCGCTCTACTGCCGGCTGGTGCAGGACGAAACCGGCCGGCCGGTGGACAACTGCGGCGTCTACTCGACCCGCGACGCCCGGGTCCGCTGGCTTGCCGGCAAGGAACACTCGCTGGACGAACTGGTCCGGGCCGCGCTCGACGCCACGGTCGAGGCCGTCGCCGCCATCCGCTCGGGCGAGTTCCCGTCCCGGGCGGCCGACCCCAGGGCCTGCGAGAAATGCGACTACGCCTACCTGTGCGCGCCCGACAAGGGAAGGGAGGACTAGCTGGAACCGGTCAGGAACCTCGTCGTCTTCGCGCCCGCCGGTTCGGGCAAGACCGAGCGGCTGAGCAACCGCTACATCGAGCTGCTCCAGGCCGGGGTCGAGCCCGGCCGCATCCTCACCCTGACCTTCACCGAGAAGGCCGCGGCCGAGATGAAGGAGCGCATCTTCCGGCGCCTCGAGGAGCGCGACCCGAAGCTCCACCAGGCGCTGCGCCGCGACGCCCTCAAGATGCGGGTCTCGACCATCCACGCCTTCTGCCTCGAGCTGGTCCGCCGGTTCGCGCCCGCGCTCGGGCTCGACCCGCGCATCGAGGTGCTGCCCGACCCGTCCGAACAGTGGCAGGCGGCCAAGTACGACACCCTGATGGCCATCGCCGAGAGCGAGCGCGCGGCCGCGCCCGCCGATCGCGACACCGAGGCCTTCGACCTGCTGCTCGAGCTCATCACCGGCAAGGACCGGCCCGGCTGGCCCGAGCTGGCCCGGCTCTACGACGAGTTCTTCCACAAGCGCGTCAAGATATCCCGCGGAATCGTCAAGCCGGTCGACCGCGTCCTGCTCGGCAAGGCCCGCGACGAGCTGAGGGCGCACCCGCTCTGCGCCGAGCTCGAGGACCTCGACACCCTGCTGCCGCAGGAGTTCAGCCCGGCACAAGTGAACGCCGCCGTCCAGTCAATCGAGGCCCAGCGCGAGGGCCGGCTCACCAGGGATGGCGGCCCGTGGAAGAAGAGCCAGGACGACGACCACCGCGTGCGCAACCAACTGCTCGCCGGCTACTACAGCCTGCTCCGGCAGGACCAGTACGCCGCCGAGTTCGCCCGGCGGTTCGAGCTGTTCAGCACGCGGTTCCTCGCCGCCTACACCCGGGCCAAGCGCGCGGCCGGCCAGGTGGACTACGACGACATGGAATCGCTGGCCCTGCAGTTGCTCGAGACCGAGCCCGACTGGCAGAACGTCCTGCGCGCCTTCGACGAGCATACCGACCACCTGCTGGTGGACGAGTTCCAGGACACCAGCTTCCTCCAGTGGGGCATCATCGACAAGCTCACCGAGGAGTGGCGCTCGGGCGAGGGCGTCAAGCAGGCGAGAAACGTCGAGCCGACGGTCTTCCTGGTCGGCGACGACAAGCAGTCCATCTACATGTTCCGCGACGCCAAGGTCGAGGTGTTCCGCACCGCCGCCGACAAGCTGCGCGAATGGCTCGGCCCGGGCAAGCTCTCCGAGCTGACCCTCGAGGACAACTACCGCTCGCTCGGGGCCATCATCGACTTCACCAACGCGCTCTTCTCGCGGCTGATGAGTCCGACCGGTCCGACAGGTCTGACCGGTCCGACCGGGTCCATCCCCTCTCCCTCTCAGGGAGAGGGCGAGGGTGAGGGTGCCCGCCCCG
>JAFGQF010000080.1 GCA_016935775.1 Caldifarciminota bacterium | reverse complement strand
CGGCCGGCGTCCTCGGCCGCCGCGGCCAGCATGTCGCGCATCTCCGGCCAGGACAGGTGGTGCGAGCAAGAGCAGGTCACGAGGATGCCGCCCTCGGGCAGCAGCCGCATCGCCGCGGCGTTGATGCGCCGGAACCCGCGCAGCCCGCCCTGTTTCTCGCGCTTCGACTTGATGAACGACGGCGGGTCGAGCACCACGAGGTCGAAACCCGCCTCCGGGCCGGGCAGGCTCTCGAGGAACCGGAACGCCTCCTCGCAACGGAACTCGCACCGGTCCCCGACCTTGTTCAGCTCCGCGTTGGCCGCGCCGAGCGAGCACGCCGCGGCCGATGAATCCACCGCTGCCACCCGCTTCGCCCCGCCCAGCGCCGCGTTCACCGCGAACCCGCCCGAGTAGCTGAACACGTCCAGGCACGACCGGTCCCGCGCCAGCGCGCGCACCCGCCGCCGGGTCACCCGCTGGTCGAAGAACCAGCCGGTCTTCTGTCCGTGACGCAGGTCGGCCCGGAACCGCGCGCCGTTCTCCGAGACCATCGCCTCGCCCGGCTCGCCGAACAGCGCCCGCTCGACCCGCGGCAGCCCCTCGGGCTCGCGCAGCCGGGAGTCGTCCCGTTCGTAGACCGCGGTCGCGCCCAGTTGCTCGACCAGCGCCCGGCTGACCAGCTCCAGCCGCTGGTCAATGCCGACCGAATGGGCCTGCACCACGTACTGGTCGCCGTACTTGTCCACCACCAGCCCGGGCAGGCCGTCCGGCTCGCCGTGGGCGAGGCGGAAATCCTCCTCGCCGGGCAGCGCGGCGCGCCGCCGTTCCCGGGCCGCGAGCAACCGCGAACCCAGCAACTCTGAATCGAACGCCTCGTCCGAGCCCGAGTAAAGCCGGGCCGCGATCAGCGAGTGCGGGTTGTAGAGCGCCGAACCGACCAGCCGGCCGCGGTCGAAAACCAGCACCGCATCGCCCGGCCCGGGCTCGCCCTCGGACCGCTGGACCTCGTTCGAGAACACCCACGGGTGTCGTCCCCTGCCGCGCCGGCGGCTGCAGAGGACCCGCTTGTCAGGCATCACCAGCCACCGGCCGGGAATCGAGGACCGCCAGGTTCGCCTCGTCGTCGCACGAGTAGAGCAGCCGCATCCTGCCGGAATGGGGCACCATCCCGCGCCGGGCCGGTACCAGCGCCAGGTCGGGCCGGTTCTCGGGCACCCAGCCGCGCGGGGTCTCTGCCACCCGGCACGGCTCGGAAACCAGCACCGGCGGCCGGTTGCCCTCGCCGAACGGCGCCAGCCGGCATAGCTCCCGGTCGAACTCCCCCAGCGCCAGCTCGACGTCGGCCTCGAGCCCGGGCTCGGGCCGCAGCCCCTGCGCCAGGTAACGGTGGGCGTACTCCTCCACCCGGCGACTGAACTCGCCCGCCAACTCGTCGCGCACCGTGAACCCGCCGGCCAGCTTGTGGCCGCCGTAGTCGAGCAGCAGCTCGCGGCCCGCGCCGAGCAGCTCGACCAGGTTCATCCCCTCGACCCCGCGGCACTCGCCGACCCATGCGTCCCCGCGCCAGCCCATCACCAGCACCGGCAGGTTGTAGCGCTGCTTGAGCCGGGCCGCGCAGAACCCGAGCGCCCGCAACGACAGCTCGCGGCTGCGCACCAGGACCACGCCGTCACCGACCACCGCTTCGCGCTCGGCGATCTCGGCCGACCGCTCGGCCTCGGCCCGCCACTCTTCGGCCCGGGCTTCGAGTTCGTCGGCCCAGCGCTCGGCCCCGGCCGGGTCCGGGTCGAGCAGCCGGCGCACGCCCTCGTTGCCCTCGGCCGCGGCGAACAGCGGCAGCAACCTGGGCACCATCTTGAACGGCGTCAGCCGGCCGGCGTAACCGAGCCGACCCAGCAACGCGCGCACCGCCGGCAAGCGGCACCGCTCGAGCGCGGGCAATCCCAGGCTTACCAGGGTCCGGTTTTCGCCGGTCAGCGGGACCCGGTCGGCGACTGTTCCCAGCACCGCCAGGGCCACCAGGTCGGACTCTGCGGACAGGAACTCGGCCGGGCTCAGGCCTACCACGTCCCGACAGATTCCCATCATCAGCTTGAGCGCGACCCCGACCCCGGCCAACCCGCGATACGGGTAGCTTGAGCCGGGCCGCTTCGGGTCAACACAGGCGACCGCGGGTGGCAGGTCGCCCGACTGCTCATGGTGGTCGGTGACGATGACGTCCACCCCGTGTTCGGCCAGCGCGGCCACCTCGGGCCCGTTGGTGATGCCGCAGTCCACCGTGACGATGAGTCGGAACCCCTGCCGCGCGAAATCCAGCGCCCGGTCCAGGGCAAGCCCGTGCTTCTCAGCGCCCCTTGCCGGGATGTGAACCCCGGTCCGCGCCCGCAGGCCGTCCAGCACCCTGACCAGCACCGCGACCCCGGTGATGCCGTCCAGGTCGTCGTGGCCCCATACCAGCACCGGCTCGCGGTTGCGTATCGCGGTCAGCAGCCGGTCGCGCGCGGTCGCGTAGTCGGGCAGCAGTTCGGCCGGGTGGAGATGCTCGACCGCGGGACTCAGCCACCGTCGGGCCTCGTCAGCGGTCCGCACGCCGCGCAGCCAGAGCAGCCGGGCAAGAACCCGGCCCGCGCCGGTTTCCGCGGCCAGGCAAACAACCCCGGCCTCGTCAACCTCGCGCAGCGGCCACATTGTGCGGTCGGTTCAGGGCTTGACGGTTTTGACCCGTCCCTCGACCCGGGCGTCCACCGGCGAGTGCCGGCGGAAGTAATCGGCAATCGCGTCCCGGAACGGCACGTTGGTATCCTCGACGTTCTCGCCCTGCTGGAACACGCCGTAGCTGCCTTCCTCGCCACCGAGGAACGAGTTGGTCACCACCCGGTAGCGTACGTCCGGGTCGAGCGGCGCGTCGCCGACCAGCACCTCGCGCACCTTGGCCCCGAACGGCTGGTTTGGGTCATAGCTCATCGCCAGGCCCGACACCTGGAGTATCCAGTAGCGCTCGTTGACCGACAGCTCCAGCATCTCGCGCACCTGGCGGCCGGTGTACTCGCCCACCACCAGCGTGTTGCCGAAACCGTCAATCTCGTAGCAATCACGGTAGGTCACTTCGCCCTCGGGGATGTCCTTGCGGATGCCGGACGAGTTGTGCAGCGCGATGTCGGCCGAGAGGTACTCGCGCATCGCGTCGGTCACGAGGTTGCCGGCCGGCGACTCGCGCTTGTCCTCGCGGCCGAGGACGCGCCGGCTGGTGCCGACCACCTCGTCGAAACCGCGCTCGGCCTCGCGCCGCAGCGAATCGAGGTACGCGGCGAAACCCGGGTCTTGCGGCACTTCCTCGGCGTAGAGGTTCACGAGCCGGCCCGAGTAGCCAACCGGCTTGCGCGTGCCGGTATCGATTTCGAGGTCGAGGAAACCGACCGCGGTCAGCCGGCTCGCGGCCTGGGTGACGATGGTGTGGTGCTTGGGCGTCTCGACCGGCTCGTACAGCGCGGTGTTGCTCCGGCCGCCGATGACGACGTCGATGCCGGCCACATCCTCGGCCAGCCTGACCTCGTAACGGTGACCGATGTGGGTCAGGCCGATGACGATGTCGGCCCCGTCCTGCCGCAGCCGGACGACTTCCTCGCGCGCCGCGTCGCGCTCGTTCGCTACATTCATCCTGCCGAACTCGTCGTCCTCGATGCTCTCGTTGTTGTACGAGGTCACCAGCCCGAAGATGCCCAGCCTCACCCCGGCCCGTTCGAGGATGACCCGCGGCTTCAGGAACCCGGGCGTGGAGTCGCCCTCCGCGGTCCGGATATTGG
>JAFGQF010000079.1 GCA_016935775.1 Caldifarciminota bacterium | reverse complement strand
GCGCCGATCGTCATCGGCCGCGACCACCTCGACTGCGGCTCGGTCGCGTCGCCCAACCGCGAGACCGAGGCGATGAAGGACGGGTCGGACGCGGTTGCCGACTGGCCGCTCTTGAACGCGATGCTCAACGTCGCCTCGGGCGCGTCCTGGGTGTCCATCCACCACGGCGGCGGGGTCGGCATCGGCTACTCGGTTCACGCCGGCCAGGTCATCGTCTGCGACGGCACCGGGGAGATGGACGGCCGGCTCGAACGGGTGCTGACCAACGACCCGGGAACCGGCATCTGCCGCCACGCCGACGCCGGCTACGACGAGGCCGTCCGCGTCGCCCGCGAGCGGGGCGTACGCGCCCCGATGCTCGACCGGCAATAGTGCACCGGCTGGCCCTGGTCGCCACGGTCCTGGTCCTGGCCGCGGGTTGCGCTGACGTCCGCCGGGCCACGCCGGCCGACCGGCTGTCCCCTGACGAAAAGCTCGACTACCTGGTGCTGTCCGCGCTCGACCCGGCCGCCGGACAAACCTACGCACTCGAGCCCGGGCCCGGCCCGCGGCGGGCCTACCGGGACTGGTTCTGGCGTTCCGCGCCCGGCGCGGACACGCTCGACCGCGCGGCGTTCGAGGCGCGCGCCGCCGAAGCCCGGACCTTCTTCGGCGGCGTGGATGTGCTCAACGACGACCGGGTGAAAACCTACATCCGCTGGGGCCCGGCACGGCGCGAGTCCTATCAGCCCGAGCCGGTTCGCACCGAGACCCTGACCATCATCGTCAACCCGGCCGAGATCTGGACGTACCCGGCGCTCGGCCGGCAGTACGACTTCGTCAAGACCGGTACCGCCTACCGGCTCATCGGCCAGACCCGGTTCGGACCCGGCACCTTCTTCCCGATGCTCGAGGAGACCGATGCGGTGCCGCGAATTGCCGAGCCGCCCCGGTCCGCGGCCAGGGTCGGGTTTGAGTTCACCGTCGCGCGGTTCGAGTCTTGCTCGGACACGGTCGCGACCGAGGTCTTTTTCGGCATCCCGGTCACGGACCTGGCCCGGCTCGAAGAACGGGGAGTGCCCGCGGTTGTGCGGCTCGACTTCGAATGGCAGGGACGGCAGCCGGCAAACTCGACCCGGCGCCGGGTTCACGTCACCGGCGTGGTCGAGGACTCGACCGTGTCCGAGCTGGCCGTCGGTCGGCAGGCTTTCCGGCTCCGGGCCGACGACTACCGGCTGAGGGTCACCGTCTCCCTGCCCGACGGCTCGAGTTTCGAGCAGGAGCGCCGGGTGAACCTGCTCGACTATGTCCGGCGCGAGCAGCCGGTGTCCGACCTCGCCTTCTACGCGCTGGCCGACTCCAGCTTCCAGAGCCCGCAGTTCAGCGCCCACGACTGGACCCGGCTGGTGCCAGCGGTGCGGACATCGTTCCCGTCCGGCGGGACCTTTTACGTCCTCTACGAGCTCTACAACCTCGCCAACGACTCGTCCGGCGACCACCGGGTCGAAGCCACCTACCAACTCATCAACGAGGACGACCGGAAGCTGGCACTGGTGCCGACCCCGCCCCGGTTCGCGGCCGGTCCGGGCGCGACCGCCACGATAGTCGAGCGGGTCCACCTGATGGACCTGCGAGCCGGGCCGTACCTGCTGGTCTGCCGCATCCGCGACCTGGTGAGCGGCCGCGAGCTCTCACTGACCGCCCGGTTCCGGATTCAGCCGCGCACCTGACCGAGCGCGACCCGCACCCAGCACAGGCTCCACGCGAACCCGGCAACCAGCCAGGTGCTCCACTCGGCGAGCGCCCTGCGGGCCGAGAAGCCGACCGCGCGGTCCGGGTGCGGGCCGAACCGGGCCAGCAGGCTGCGTTGCTCGGCCCGGGCGACAATCCAGTACTCGAGCAGGAACAGCGCCAGGACCGCGACCACCAGCGGCACCGGCGGCCACAGCGCAACCAGGACTCCAAGCACCAGCAGGGAGTTGCCCGAGTAAAGCGGGTGACCGGCCGGCGCCCGCGCGTTGAGCTTGAACCAGCGGTACGGGCCGGACCCGACATAGCGCGGGGTGCCGAACTCGCGGCCCCGGGCCGCCGGCCCGATGTAGCCCATCGCCCACCAGCGCAACGCAAGGCCGGCAAGCAACAACGGCAACCCGGCCAGGCAGGTGAGCGGCGTGCCGTTGCCGAACCAGAAGACCAGCCAGAACCCGGCGAACCCGACCAGCGCCCGCCAGCGGAACAGCACCTTCCCGGCCCGCTCGAGCGCGGACTCCCTCCCGCTCACGTGCTCCTCACCACGTTGTCGTCGCGGGCGCGCCAGGGGGGCCTGAGGGGCGCGGGGTCTGAACGTTGCGGGATTCCGGGAACTGCTCGCTGCGGCGCTCAGGCTCTGAACAGCGGGCTGGTGCGGGTCGCAGGACATTCGCCACTCGGAACTCGGACTTCGTCATTGCCCGTGTTCCACCCTCAACAGGTAGAACTGCGGCGGCTCGGTCTCGAGCACGACCGGGTAACGTGGCGGGTCTTCCTGCAGCACCGGGTTGAGGAAATCGCGCGTGGTCCGGGTCCACTGGAAGTTGTCAAAGAGGATGAAGTCGGCGCGGTCCGCCGCGGCCCGCACGCGCGCCCGTTCGTCGGTGAACGGGTAGCAGAGCGATTGCCGGCCGGTCCACAGCCAGACGAACTCGGGCTTGCGCGCCAGCACCACCTTGTCCGGCGCCACGTTTTCGCGCACCCAGTCGAGAACCTCGAAGTAGCGCCGCCAGTCCTGCGAGTAACCGGCGTACTCATCGCCCCGGAGCCAGCACAGGTTGTCCGGCACGGTTCGCGCGGCCCGGACGGCGACCGCGCCGGCGTTGAGCACCACAAGCCCTGCGGTTCCGGCAAGCGCGAGTCTTCTCCACTTCAGCCGTCCTCCCAGCCAGTCCAGACCGAAGAACAGGTAGATGACCAGCAGCGGCAACAACGGCACGAGGAACCGGTCCCCGGCCCAGAGCTGAGGCCAGGCCAGCAGCAGCAACCCGCCGGCCAGCGCGTAGCCTTCGAGCGCGGTGCGCCGCCGCAGCCGGGTCCAGAGCCCGAGCAGCATCAGCACGGCCAGCAGGCCGCCGATGACGGTGGTGACAACCGGCCGGCGCAGGTCCTCGAGCAGCGGCACGAGCGCTTCGGGCGCCACGGTGAATGCGTAGACGGTGAAGTTGTCCCACGCCCGGGCCGCGAGGTCGAGCGGCCCCATCCGGCCATACTCGGCGATGTAGGGATGACGGGCCAGGAACAGGTCGAGGTAGGTTCCGTTCTGCCCGGCCGCCGCGGCCCGGACCTGCCCGGGAACGATCACCGCCGCCGCCAGCACCGCGAGCAGTGCCAGCCAGGACCAGCGCCGCCTGACCAGCAACCCCAGGCCCAGCCCGGCCACCAGCCCGATGCCGGCCGTCCTGAGCAACAGCGCCCCGACCGCGAGCAGGACCGCGGGCAGGTACCAGCGGGGGTGTTCATCCTCGGCCCTGAGCGCGAAGTGCAGCGCCGCAAGCGAGGCGCACAGGAACGGCATCTCGGTCAGCACCTGGTGACCGGCTCGAACCAGCAGCGGCAGGGATACCAGCGCCAACAGCACCGGGCCGGCCCGCCGCCGGAAGAGCCGCTTGAGGACGAGCCAACCGAACCAGACTGCGCCCAGCGAAGACAGCCATACCAGCAGCTTGGCCGCCAGCACGCTGGTGCTGCCCAGGACCAGCCTCAACAGGGCAAGCACTACCGGGAAACCGACCGGGTACTGAAGGTGATCCGGCGACCCGACGATATGGATGTCGCGAAATCCCCGGCCGGTGGCGATTGCCTCGGCCAGGGCCAGATAGACCGCATTGTCACCCCCGGTATCCGGCTTCGGGTCGAAGAACAACGCCGAACACAATAGCCACGCAACCAGCGCCACTATCAGGTAGCGCCGCGAGACCGCGCCGGTCAGCTCGGCGGGATTCGGAGGCGCGCTGACGGTAGACTTGCGGCTCATCGCACGGATGATAGGCGCGCCGGCGTCTTCGTCAATCCCCGGTAGCGCGATTCCCAAATCTCACACCACATCCCCTCGGCTGCCGCTGTCGTATTCTGCACAGCTACTGCCGACCGATACGGCAGAGACCATCAAGGCTTGCCTGAAGCATGGACACGTGGGTCGTCATAACGTCCCGTCCGGTAATGCATTAGCAATGTTGGGCGGGCTCTTACTCCTTTGGCACGTCTCGTGCATTTAACCGTGCACACGCTAGGAAGGCACAGGGGAGTCGGAGCGAGGCCCTGCGGGGCCTCGCTCCTTTTGTGGCGCTCTTGAGCAGCGCGGGTGTGGTCAACCGAGTCGAAACAGGTAATATGCTCAGGTTCCTGCTCAGCCGGGTAGTGCTGCCGCTGCTCGTCCTTGCCTTGGCGCCGAGTCTGCCTCCACTGGCGACCGCGATTGACCAGGGTGACGTGATTCGCTGGCTGGCGCGCGCCGACTGGACATTCTGGG
>JAFGQF010000078.1 GCA_016935775.1 Caldifarciminota bacterium | reverse complement strand
GTCTTGGTGTTTACCTCCTCCGCCCGGCCCGGCTTGACGCCCGCGCGTATCCGGGCATCCTTACTTCTTGGCTGGACTCATCAAGCCCGACACCGAGATTCGCGACCTCATCCTCGAGTACGGCGGCGAGGAGGCGCTCAAGTGCTACCAGTGCGGGATGTGCACCTCGCTCTGCCCGTGGTACCAGGTCGAGGGCATCTATTACCCGGTCAACACCTTCTCGACCGCGGTCCGGCTCGGCAACGTGCTCAACACCGAGGAGAAAGAGGAAATCGCCCGCGAGGTCACCGAGATGTACCGCTGCGTCGGCTGCGAGGCCTGCCTCGGCTGGTGCCCGCGCGGCCTGAGCACGCCGCTGCTACTGCGCGCGGTCCGGCGCATCCTCGTCGAGAACCAGTCCATCCCGGCCCCGCTCAAGAGCGCCATCGCCCAGCTCACCAGCGCCGGCAACCCGCTGGCCGGCGACCCGGACAAGCGCCACGCCTGGGCCGGCGAAGAGGGCCTGCCCGCGTTCGAGGAAGGAATGGACCTCGCCTGGTTCACCTGCTGCACCGCCGACTACGACCCCCGGTGCCAGGCAATCGGCCGGGCCACGCTCAAACTGCTCAACAAGGCCGGGCTGACATTCGGTGCGTTCGGTGCCGCCCAGCAGTGCTGCGGCGAGGCCATTCGTCGCGCCGGCGCCGAAGCGACCTTCCAGTCGCTCGCTAAAGCCAACGCGAAACTGCTCTCAAAAGCCGCGGGCTCGGAAGTGCTGGTCAACTCGCCCCATTGCCTCATCGGGTTCCGGCGCGACTATCCCGAACTCGGGACCGAACCGAAGGCAATCCACTCCAGCCAGCTTCTCGCCCGGCTCATAGCCGAGGAGAAACTCAAGCCGAAGAAGGAACTCGGGAAGAAAGTCACCTATCACGACCCCTGCACCCTCGGCCGCCAGTCCGGCGTCTACGAGGAGCCGCGCCAGGTCCTGAGGAGCATCCCCGGGCTCGAGCTGGTCGAGATCGAGGACTTCAACCGCGAGAACGCGGTCTGCTGCGGCGGTGGCGGCGGCGGCATCTGGCTCGAGTGGCCCAAGGGCGAGCGGCTCGCCGACATCCGGGTCAAACAGGCCGCGGCCACCGGCGCCGAAATCCTCGCTGTTGCCTGCCCCTACTGCCTGCAGATGTTCGAGGACTCGGTCAAGACCACCGGGGTCGAGCTCGAGGTCAAGGACATCACCGAGCTCCTCGCCGATTCGCTGGAGCCGATTGCCGGTTGACACCGGTCGGCCATCGTCTAGATTCCTCCTGTTGACCCGGCCGGTCGGACGAGTGAGCATCCTGGCACCAAGGAGGTAGCCTTGAACCGACACTCCGTCTTCTTCCTTGCCCTTGCGGCCTTGCTGCTGACCGGGCAGCGGACGGCCATCGCCGGCGTGGACACGCTCTGGACCCGGGTCTACGACCCCAGCGGTCCCGGCGGCACGGGATACCCGACGCAACTGCTGGCCGACACTTCCGGTGCCTACGTGTTCGGCTACTACACCGCCAACGCGCAGGGCGACATCGTAACCGTCAAGTACACCAACACCGCCGAGCTTGCCTGGGCCGAGCACTTCCATCCCCGGGAAGGAGTCACGCACCTCCGTGGTGCTGCCCTGCACCCGTCCGGCGGAGTCGTCGTCTGCGGCGAAGGACTCAGGGAAGGTAACGGGCGCTATCACGACTTCGATCTCGTGCGCTACGCGAATGACGGCACCATCGAATGGCAGAACACCTACTGCCGGGACACTTTCTCCCTGACCGCATTGGGGATGACGGTTGACCCCGCCGGCAACACGCTCGTCACCGGCGGGTACTCCAGCTACCTCGGCCCTGACGACGCCCTGTTCCTGGCGAAGGTTGACCCCGACGGTGACGAAGCCTGGATGCAGGTCTGGTCCCCTGACACCTTGAAGCCGGAAGCGGGGTACATGCTGACGACGGACTCCGCGGGCTACATCTACGTCGGGGCATCCGTCCACCAGCTCCACCGCAATGTCGCTTGCCTGCTGAAGTTCAACTCCTCGGGCCAGCTCCTCTGGCACCAGTACTTCCCGTCGCCGGACACCGAGACGAGCACGCCGGAGGCGGTGGCGGTCGGGCGCGATGGTGACGTCACGATGCTCGTGCAGGCGAGGTATGGCGACCCGTACATGGCAACCTGCACCTGGAGCGCATCCGGCGCGCCGCGCTGGGTCCGCGAGTTTCACAGCCCGGACGGCCGCATGTCGAACTCCCGGGCGCTGGCGCTCGACAGCGCGGGCAACATCCACGCCACCGGCGCGGTCCGGCTCGGTCCCACCAACGACGACGTCGTCACGGTCAAGTACACCCCCGACGGCGACACGGTCTTCACGGCCCTGTACGTCGGCGAGGACTACGACGACCCCTACGCGCTCGCGCTCTGGTCCGACGGCACCTTCTACGTCGGCGGCGACGGCAAGGACACCCTCGGCGAGTATCGCGTGATGATGCTGTGCTTCGACGCCTACGGCGGCCTGGTGGGCAAGCACCTCCTGCTCCCGGGCACCGGCGCTGCGCCCGCGGTGACGGTCAGCCCGGCCGGCCAGGTTCTGGCCGCGGCCGAAATACGCCCGACGCCCGGCGCGCAGAAGGAGATCTACCTCATCGGCTACACCCTCACCGGCGAGGCGCACGATGTCGGCTGCACGCGCATCGTCGCTCCCGCCGGGCGGGTCGACACCGGCCTCGTCGTCACCCCGGTCTGTTCGCTCGCCAGCTACAGCACCTTCGACGAGTCGTACCCGGTGCGGCTGAGAATCGGCGGCAACTACAACGAGACCGTCCAGGTCGAGAACCACCACCCCGGCGCCCACATCGAAGTCCGGTTTCCCTCCTGGACCGTCGGACCACCGGGCAGCTACGCCGTTACCTGCTCGACCGAGTGCGCCGACGACCCGCACCCGGAGAACGACGCCCGGCGAGCGGTCGTCACCAGCACGCCGCCCGGCATCGGCGAAGGCGGAACGGTCCCCGGCCCGGTTCGACCGGGGCGGACTATCCTGCCCCGCGGCGGCGCGGCGCGCCTCGGCTACTCCCTAGGCCGGGCATCGTTCGTCGAAGCATCGGTGCTGGACGCGGCCGGACGGACCGTCTGCGTGCTGACGCATGCCCGGCAGGGAGCCGGCGCGCACGAACTCGTGTGGAACCGACAGGACAGCAGCGGTCGAGCCGTCGGCCGAGGCGTGTACTACCTCCGCCTGGCCATCGACGGCCGCCCGGCGGTGCGCAAGCTGGTACTGGTCGAATAGCCCGCCCGGGCCGGGTGCCGCGCGGACTCCTCGCCGCCTCGCTCGAAGACTGACCGGGCCGCGCGTCCCGTTTGACACACGCGCGGGATAGCCTAGATTCAACTTAGATCTTGCCGGGGCCCGAAGAACAGGAGGACGCCGTGACCAGGATGTTCATCGCCGCGATACTGACCGCGATATGCCTGCCGCCGACCGCCGCCCGGGCGCAGGGCTCACTCAATTGCCGCTATGTCGGCTGCTGGCCTTTCGGCCCGAACCAGGCGGTGGCAGTCGACCCGGCGCGCAACCTGTGCTTTGCCGGGGCGGGCGGCGGCGTGTTCGTACTCGACGTCTCCAACCCGTCCTCCCCGCAGGTCCGGTCCCAGGACATCTACGGGCTCGGCGTCATCGTCCGGTTGGACTACGACGAAACGACCCGGCGGCTCTTCCTCGCCTGCGCCGCCGGCGGGCTCGACATCTGGAACGTAGCCGACCCGGCAAACCCGTCGCGGCTCGGCGGCATCGTCTTCGGGGACGGGACCTACGACGTCTGCGTCCGGGGCGACTACGCCTATGTCGCCGCCAGGACCGAAGGTATCATCGTCGTGGACGTATCGGACCCGGCCAACCCTCAACGGGTCGGCTCCAACCGCCTGAGTTCTCTCGCCTGGGGTCTCGACGTCGCCGGCGACTACGCCTGCGTCGCCGCCGACCGGGACGGGATCTACGTCGTCGACATCTCGGACCCGGCCGACCCGGTAACCGTCGGGCGCAACGACGGCGAGGCGCGCGGGGTGATGATGTCGGGCAACTACGCCTACGTCGGGGCGTGGAGTGATGGTCTGCGCGTCGTCGATATCTCCAACCCGGCCAACCCCGTGACCGTCGGCAGCGTCGACCCGGGCGGTTCATTCAGCAATTCAATCCTGGTCGATGACACCCTGCTGTATTTCACCACCGGAGCGGTGATGGTCCTCAACGTCGCCGACCCGGCCAACCCGGACTCGGTCGGCAAGTTCAGTGACTCATATGTCACGGATATCGCCTGGGACGGCCACATCTACTCCGCCAACCGGTACGACGGGATGGTGACCTGGGACATCACGAACCGGACCGCCCCCGAGTCGCTCAACTGCTTCGCCTGCCCGAGCCTGAGCCGCGGCATCGCGGTCCAGGGCCGCTACGCCTACCTCTGCAACGACGCCAACGGCCTCTACGTCCTCGACCTGCTCGACCCGGCCCACCCGGAGCCGGTCGCGCACTTCGACCCGGCCGGACAGGTCTACGACGTCGCGCTCGGGGACGACCACGCCTACGTCTGCGAGTACTGGAACGGCCTCACCGTGCTCGACGTGTCCGACCCGCGGAGCCCGGACTCGGTCGGCCACGTGTCCACAAACGACCACGCGCTCGAAGCGGTCCTCCAGGGCAACTACGTCTACGTCGCCGACGACGAGGACGGGTTGTTCATCGCCGACGTCTCGAACCCGGCCGCACCGCAGGAAGCAGGCAGCTACCAGACACGCGCGGACGCGCGCCACATCGCGGTCCAGGGCAACTACGCCTATGTCGCTACCGACAGGGACACGGTCGGCATCGTGGTCGTCGACGTCTCGAACCCGGCCCAGCCCGACTCGGTCGGCAGCTACCGCTTCGCGGGCGGCAGCGCGCCGGCGGGCCTCATCGCGAACGGCAACGTCCTCTACGTTGCCGTGCCGCGCACGTTCGACGGGCTGGTCTACGCCCTCGACATCACCGACCCGGCCCACCCATCGAGACTCAGCAGCGTCACCATCCCGGGCCCGACCATCAAACTGGCCCTGGTCGACCACTACCTCTACGTCACCCGCGGCGAGGAAGGCATCGGGATCGTCGACATCGCCGACCCGGACTCGTTGGAACTCGTCGGCTGGTTCGAACTGCCGCCCTCGGCGCTCGCGGTTGCCGGCCAGCGCTACTACATCTACGTCGCGAACTCCTCGCTCGGACTCTGGGTGCTGGCCAACGACCTCATCGGCATCGAGGAAGAAACCGGGCCGGACGACATCCGTGGAATCCGCATCGCCAACCCGGTGCGAGGCGACGTCATTCGGTTCAGGACGCCGGGTACCGTGCGGGCCGAAGCCCGGCTCTACGACTGCGCCGGGGTGCTGCGTCGGACGGCCCGCTCCTCGTCCGGGGAACTGGCCATCCCGGTTCGCGAGTTGCCGTCGGGCACTTACCTCCTGCGGGTCGAATCCGGCGCCACGGCGACAACGGCCAAGGTCGTGCTCGAACGCTGAGCAGCAACGGCACGGTCATCACCGACTGACCGGCCCGGCTGCGGGCTACTCGGTTACCACCACCTTC
>JAFGQF010000077.1 GCA_016935775.1 Caldifarciminota bacterium | reverse complement strand
TGGAACGTGCCCGGCACTGGCTGGCCCGGGGAGCGCAGACGACGGATACCGCCGGCAAGCTGATCCGCCGCCGCGAGCGGGAGTCCGTCGCGCCGGCAACCGAGCCGCCGACCGCCACCGAGCTGGCGGCCCGCGCCGCCGCCGATGCCGGCATTGCCCCGGTTCCACCCGACGTCGCGGCCGAGCGGTCCAGCGAGGTCGAGGCGCCGGCCGAGATGGCGGCCGCGACCGGCAGCGAGCCCGGGGAACCGGTCGCCGAGGACTTGCCCGAACCCGGGCCGGAACCGGATGACAAGGGAGAATGAAGTGAAGCAGCTCATCGAGTACATTGCCCGGGCTCTCGTGGACCATCCCGACCAGGTCGAGGTCAAGGAGATCGCCGGCGAGAAGACGCTGATCTACGAGTTGCGCGTTGGCCAGGGCGACCTCGGCAAGGTCATCGGCAAGGAAGGCCGGACCGCCAAGGCCATCCGGGCGATCATCACCGCGTCCGCGATGAAGATCGGCAAGCGCGCGCAGCTGGAAATCCTCGAGTAGCTGCCCTCGCCGTTCATGTTCAATGCGGGTCCACATCGTCACGCTGTTCCCGGAGTACTTCCGGGGACCGTTTGACTGCGGACCCACCCGGGTGGCTTGCGAGCGGGGGCTGCTGGCCCCCGCGTTCGTAAACCCGCGCGACTTCACTTCCGACCCCCACCGAACCGTTGACGACTACCCGTTCGGCGGCGGTGCCGGCATGGTGCTCAGACCCGAACCGCTCTGCCGGGCGATAGACAGCGTCCGCGGGCCGGGCTCGCACGTCGTCCTGCTCTCGGCGCGCGGTCGCCGGTTCGACCATCAGCACGCCACCAGGCTGCAACACCTCGAACACCTGGTCCTGGTCTGCGGCCGCTACAAGGATGTTGACGAGCGCGTCCGCGCTTCGGCGGTGGACGAGGAACTGTCGGTCGGCGACTTCATCCTCGCGGGCGGCGAGGCAGCCGCGGTCGTAGTGGTCGAGGCGCTGGCCCGGCTCCTCCCCGGCGCGGTCGAACACCCGGAGTCGGTGGCGACCGACTCATTCTCGAACAGCCTGCTCGACGCGCCGTGGTACACCCGGCCGCGCGAATTCCGCGGGAGAAGTGTACCCGAAGTCCTGCTGTCCGGCGACCACGCGGCGGTCGCCCGCTGGCGGCGCGAGCAGGCGCTGCGGCTCACCGCCCGCCGCCGGCCCGAGTTGCTGCGTGACGAGACGTTGTCGGCCGCCGAACTGGCGCTGGTCCGACAGGAACTTGCAAAGGAGAACCACGATGGCCAAGAAGACCAAGTCTGACGAACCGCGGGCGAAACTGGTACCCGCCGATATCCCGCCGCTCAGCCCGGGCGACATCGTCGCCGTCGGGCTGCTGATCCGCGAGGGCGACAAGGAACGAACCCAGACCTTCGAGGGAACGGTCCTGCAGGTCCGCGGAGCCGGCGATAACCGCAGCTTCACGGTGCGCAAGGTGAGCCGGGGCTACGGCATCGAGCGCATCTTCCCGTTCCGATCCCCGGTCATCACCAGCGTGGAAGTCAAACGCCACTCGCGGGTCCGGCGCGCCCGGCTCTACTACCTGCGCGACAGGAAGGGACGCAGCGCCCAGTTGAAGGAGCGCAAGGTTGAGAGCAAACCTGGACCGGGAGCTGTGGCGTAGCGGCGCGCTGGTCGGCGGGGTCGATGAAGCCGGCCGGGGAGCGCTGGCCGGACCGGTTGTCGCCGCCGCGGTAGTGATGCCCCGCGACAGCCTCCTCGCCGGGGTCAACGACTCCAAGCTCCTGACGCCGTCGGCGCGTGCCCGCCTCGACCGGGAGATTCGAGAGCGGGCGCTCACATGGTCGGTCGGCCTTGCCGGACCCCGTGTCATCGACCGCGTCAACATCCTCAACGCCGCGCTTGAGGCGATGGCCCGGGCAATCCGGCGCCTGGCGCCACGGCCGGACGTCGTCCTGGTCGACGGCCCGCATGCCCCGCGGGTCGACATCAATTGCCGGCCGGTGGTTGGCGGCGACCGGCTCAGCTACAACGTCGCCTGCGCGTCGATTCTCGCCAAGGTTCACCGGGACCGGCTGATGGCGCGTATCGACCGCCGCTGCCCGGTCTACGGCTTTGTTCGCAACAAGGGCTACGGGACCGGCGAGCACCTCCGGGCGCTGGGCTCGAACGGCCCATCCCCTTTCCACCGAATGAGCTACGCCCCGGTCCGGGAGTGCCGGGTTTGAACCGCCGGGCGGTCGGCGAGCGCGGCGAGAGGCTCGCGCGCCGATTCCTGGAACGGCGCGGCTGCCGGGTGATCGAGACCAATCACCGTTCCCGGCTCGGCGAGGTTGATATCATCTGCCGCGAGGGTGACGCCATCGTCTTCGTCGAGGTCAAGACCCGCACCAGCACCCGCTTCGGTCGCCCGGCCGAGGCGGTGACCCCGGCCAAGCAGGCCCGCCTCCACCGGCTCGCCCAGGAATACCTGATCGCCCACGGCCTCGAGGATTCGGATATCAGGTTCGACGTCCTCGCCGTCGAACTCGGTCCCGAAGGCGAAACGGTCGAGCACATCCCCGGCGCCTTCTGATGCTCTCCCGGATACTGTCCTGCTCGGTGCTCGGCGTGGACGGGTTCATCGTATCGGTCGAGACCGACATCTCCTCCGGACTGCCGGCGTTCAATATCGTCGGCCTGCCCGACGCCGCGGTCAAGGAGTCGCAGCACCGGGTCCACGCCGCCATCAAGAACTCGGGCGGTTCCTTCCCGAACCGGCGCATCACCGTCAACCTGGCGCCGGCCGACATCCGCAAGGAGGGCGCGGCATTCGATCTGCCGGTCGCGCTGGGAATCATCACCGCCTTCGGCGAACTCGCTCCCGCCGCCTCACGTGACTACGCCTTCCTCGGCGAGCTGTCGCTCGACGGCTCGCTGCGCCCGATCAAGGGGTCGGTCTCGATGGCGCTGGCCGCGCGCGACGCCGGCCTCTCGGGAATCGTGTTGCCCCGGCTCAACGCCCCGGAGGCGGCAATGGTCGAGGGATTCCCGGTCTACGGCGTCGACAGCCTGGCCCAGGCGGTCCGGTTTCTCAAGGCCGAGGAGACGATCGAACCGACCAGGACCGATGTCGCCCGGGTGTTCGAGCAGGCCTCGACCCTGCTGGCCGACCTGGCCGAGGTGCAGGGCCACGAACACGCCAAGCGGGCGCTGGAGGTGGCTGCGGCCGGCGGCCACAACATCCTGATGGTCGGGCCGCCCGGCGCGGGCAAGACGATGCTCGCCCGCCGCCTTGCCACCATCCTGCCGCCGCTGACGCTCGAGGAAGCGCTCGAAGCAACCCGCATTCACTCGGTTGCCGGCACGCTCACCGCCGAACACCCGCTGGTCGCCACCCGGCCTTTCCGCTCACCCCACCACAACGTATCCGAAGCCGGGATGGTGGGCGGCGGCACGATTCCGCGCCCCGGGGAAGTGTCACTCGCCCACCACGGAGTGCTCTTCCTGGACGAGATGCCCGAGTTCAAACGTGACGTGCTCGAGGGTCTGCGCCAGCCGCTCGAGGACGGCCGGGTGACAATCGGCCGCGCCAAGACATCGCTCACCTTCCCCGCGCGGTTCATGATGGTCTGCGCGATGAACCCCTGCCCGTGCGGCTACTACGGCGACCCGCGCCACTCCTGCGCCTGCACGCCGACCGCCATCCGCCGCTACCGCGCCCGCATCTCCGGGCCGCTCCTCGACCGGGTGGACATCCAGGTCGAGGTTCCGGCGCTGAAGTACCGCGAGATGGCCGACCGGCGCAGCGGCGAAGGCTCGGCCGCGGTCGCCGAGCGCGTCCGCCGTGCCCGCCGTCGCCAGCACGAACGGTTCGCCGGCCCGGGCGCGCGAGTCTTCGCCAACAGCCAGATGGGCCCGCGCCACATCAAACAGCACTGCCCGGTCGACAAGCCGAGCGACGAGTTCCTGCGCACCGCCATCGAGCGGCTCGGGTTCTCGGCCCGCGCCTACCATCGGGTGCTGAAGGTCGCCCGGACAATTGCCGACCTCGCCGAATCCGATATGATTACCGTCGCTCACATTACCGAAGCGGTCCAGTACCGCAGCATGGACCGCGCCCGCTGGTAGCGGGCAGGAGAAGCATAAGGATGAAACTGGAACAGCGAATCGAGAACGGGACCGCAAAGGTGGCGGTGGTCGGCATCGGCTACGTCGGCCTGCCGCTGTGCGTCGAGTTTCCGCGCGCCGGGTTCCGAACGGTCGGCATCGACGTGGACCAACACAAGATCGGCTCGGTCAACCGGGGCCGCAGCTTCATCGAGGACGTCGCCTCAACCGACGTCGCCGCCGCGGTCAAGGCCGGCCAACTCTCGGCGACCAACGACTACACCGCCTGCCGCGACTGCGACATCATCAACATCTGTGTCCCGACACCGTTCACCGCCAGCAAGGAGCCGGACGTCAGCTTCATCGAGGACTCGGGTCGCGAGGTCGCCCGCAACCTGCGCCGGGGCCAGCTGGTCATCCTGCGCAGCACCACCTACCCGGAAACAACCGAGAAGGTGCTGCTGCCGATTCTCGAGAAAAGCGGGATGAAGGCCGGCCGGGACTTCCACCTCGCCTTCGTGCCCGAACGCGTCGACCCGGGCAACCGGCGATTCACCACCCGCACCACGCCAGTGGTTGTCGGCGGGCTGACGAAACGGTGCACCCGGCTGGCCGCGCTCTTCTACGGCCGGGTGGTCGAGCGGGTGTTCCAGGTATCCTCGCCGCGCGCCGCCGAGATGTCCAAGCTGCTTGAGAACATCTTCCGCAGCGTCAACATCGCGCTGGTCAACGAGATGGCGCTGCTCTGCGAGCGGATGGGCAGTATCGACATCTGGGAGGTGGTTGCCGCGGCCTCGACCAAGCCCTTCGGCTTCATGCCCTTCTACCCCGGCCCGGGCATCGGCGGCCACTGCATACTCATCGACCCCTACTACCTTTCGTGGAAGGCGCGCGAGTATGACTTCCACTCCAACTTCATCGAGCTCGCGGCCCAGACCAACGAGTCAATGCCCTTCCGGGTGGTCGACCGGCTCTTCGAGGTGCTGGGTTCGAACGGCATCCCGTCGTCGAAGGCGAAGCTGCTGATCCTCGGCGCGGCGTTCAAGCGCGACGTCGAGGACACCCGGCACTCGCCGGCCATCAAGGTGATGGAGCTCTTGAGCGGCAAGGTCGGCCGGGTGGACTACCACGACCCCCACGTGCCCGAACTCAAACTCGATGGCAAAGTCGTGCGCTCGAAGTCGCTGACCCCGGCGCGCCTGCGCGCGGCCGACTGTGTCGTCATCCTCACCGACCACAGCGCCTTTGACTACGGGATGATCCTGAAAGAAAGCCGGCTGATACTGGACACCCGCAACGCCATCAAGCGCCGCGGTCCGAAGAAGCTCTACACGCTCGGCTGCCAGCCGCCGGCCCGACGGCGCAGGTAGTCGGCAACGCGCGGAAGCGCGGCCCGGACCTCGTCCGACAGCCCGGCATTGAACTGAAGCCGGCCGGGCTGGACCCCGACCAGGACGATATCGCAATCGAGCTGCTGCTCGAGCAGCGTGACCGTAACGGTCAGCGGCAGCGTGTGGGTCGAAACCAGCCCGCCGGCCAGCCGGTCCAGTTCGGCGCGGTCGAACTCGCGGAACTCGCCCGGCCGGTCGCCGAAATCACAGGCGTCCACGAACACCAGCAGTTCCGGTTTCAGCCGGGCGATCGGTTCGAGCCAGTTCTCGGGAGCGCTGCCGGCGTCGACGGTCGCGATGCCCTCATCGCCGGCAAGTTCGTCAACCACCATCGGCCCGATTGCGTCGTCGCCCCGCTGCCGGTTTCCCACCCCGACCACCACCGTCCTCACCGGGCACCCGCCTTCTTCTTCATCGCCCGAGCCTCGACGATGTAGTCCGGCAGCCACGGGACTGAATCCCGGTACTGCTCCCAGGCGATGATCCGGTCACAGCAGGCGACCAGGCTGTCGGTCCTGCCCGACCCGCGCCACGCCTTCGCCATCGCCAGCCGGTTCTCGGCCAGGCCGTAACGGTTCTGGGGGAATGCGGCACCGATGCTGGTCTCGATCTCCTTCCCCAGTTCGAGCACCGCCCGGAATTCACCCGCCTCGCGCCGCACGTCACGCAGCATCCGGAGCGCGGTCCGATTGCCCGGGTGGCGCTCCAGCACGTTCGCGCAGTGCGTTGTGGCCTCCCGGTAGTCGCCGTCCTCCTTGCGCATGTAGGCCAGCAAAAGGTCGCCCGCGTCGGCCAGCCCGGGGTCGGCGGCGACCGCGTCCTCGACCAGCCGGTAGGCCCGCGCGCGCGACCCGAACAGCTTCAAACCAAGCAGGTAACGGTCAATCGTGGCCCGGAAATACTCGGTCGTGCCCAGCCCGAGCCGGGCGTCGGCCTGCGTGCTGTCGAGCTCGAGCGCGCGGCGGAAGTGCCGCTCCACCCCGAGCAACGTGCGCAACGCGTCCAGGCGTCGCTTCTGCCAGCTTTGCAGCCCGGCTCGATTGAGCTGGGTCATCCCGAGCAGCGCGTGGGCCGCGGGGTCTTTGGGCGCGTCGGCGATGCGCCGCTCGCAGGCCGCGACCGCCCGGTCGCTCAGGGTGTAGAACGAATCGGCCAGCAGCGGGTTGCCGGAGTCGTAGAGCTCGAGCTGGACCAGGGCCGCGCGCCAGAAGGCAACCACCGGCTCCAGGTTGTCCGGGCAGTTGATTCGCCCGAGCAACTCACCCGAGGCGCGGTAGTCCTGATCGTAACCGGCCCGGATTGCGGCCGCCAGCAGGCTGTCGGGCGCGTGCGCGGCGACCGCGGCAGCGGCCAGCGCCACGGCCAGCGCCAGCGCCCTAGCGAACCGCAACCGCCTCGACCTCGACCCGGGCGCCCTTGGGCAGGGCGGCGACCGCGAAGCAGGAACGGGCCGGGAACGGCTCCTTGAAGTGCCGGGCATAAACCTCGTTCACCCGGCCGAAGTCGCCCATGTCGGTCAGGAACACGGTCACCTTGACCGCCCGGTCCATCCCCGAACCGGCCGCCTCGAGCACCGCCGCCAGGTTACAAAACACCTGCTCGGCTTCCTCCTCGACGCTTGCGTCCGCCATCTTCCCGGTCGCCGGGTCCAGGCCGATCTGCCCGGAGCTGAACACCAGGTCGCCGAACGCCACCGCCTGGCTGTAAGGTCCGACCGGCGCCGGCGCGCCTTCGGTTTGTACCGCTTTCTTCAGTTTCGCCATGATACCAGGTTCCCCATCGCCATCGAATACAGCTTGGTTTCGGGCGTGTCGGCCCGCGACAGCATCACGATCGGCCGCCGCGCGCCGACCACGATGCCGCAGGCCCGGGCGCCGCCCAGGTATTGCAGTCCCTTGGCGAGGATGTTGCCGGTCGCCATCGTCGGCACCACCAGGATGTCGACGTCGCCCGCCACCTCGCTCGCCACCTTCTTGATCCGGGCCGCCTCCCGCGACAGCGCGACGTCCACCGCCAGCGGCCCCTCGATTATCGCCTCGCCGAACTCGCCCTGCTCGCCCATCCGCGAAACGATCGCCCAGTCGAGCGTGTCGGCCATCTTCAGCTTGATCCGCTCCACCGCGGACAGGAGCGCCACCTTCGGCCGCGGGTTGCCCAGGAAGTGCGACAGCTCGACCGCGTTGCCAACGATGTCCACCTTGCGCTTCAGGTCCAGCTCGGCGTTGATGCCGCCGTCGGTGATCGCCAGCACCTTCGGGTAGCTCGGCAGCTCGAGGAACGCCACGTGGCTCAGGATGCGCTCGCCGCGCAGCCCCAGTTCCTCGTCGAGCACGCCGTGCAGGAAGACCGACGTGTCCACCTGCCCCTTCATCAGGAAGTCGCCGTTCTTCGCCACGTCGCCGACCGCGGCCCGCACCGCCGCCGGCTGGTCGCCGATGTCGTGGATTTCGAACTGCCCTGGGTCGGCCTTCAGGCTGTCGCAGACCGTCCGGATGCGCTGCTCGTCGCCGTAAAGCACGCCCCGGGCGATCCCCTCCCGCTCGGCCTCGGCCAGCGCCTCCAGGCTCGCGCAGTCGTCGGCGCAGGCGATCACGCAGCGCCGCGGTCCCCGCTCGCGGGCAAGCCGAACCATCTGCTCGAAGTTGCCCCGCGGCCCGAGTTCAACACCCATAATAAAGGCTGTACTCCCACGGGTGCGGTCGGAGCAGCACCGCTTCGGCCTCGGCCAGCTTGTACTCGTGCCAGAAGCCAAGCAACCCGTCGCTGAACACGCCGTCCCGTCGCAGGTAGTCCGAGTCCTTCTTCAGCGCGGCAAGCGCCTCGCTTAGGATTCGCGGCAGCGCCCGGCGGCCGAACCGCTTCTGGGCATCCTTCAGCCCGCCCTGGAACGGCAGCCCCGGGTCCAGCCCGCGCTCCACCCCGTCCAGCCCGGCAAGCAGTACCGCAGCCATCGCCAGGTAGGGGTTGCCGGCCGCGTCCGGTATCCGGTACTCGATTGCCATCTCCCGCGGCCCGCTGATGTAACCCGGTATCCGGATGGCCGCGGTCCGGTTGGCGAACGAGAAGAACACCAGGGTCGGCGCCTCGAAGCCCGGGGTCAGCCGCCGGTAGGAATTCGTGCTCGGGTTGGTCATCCCGCAAAGGCTCGGCGCGTGTTCGAGGATGCCGCCGATGAACCCGCCGGCCAGCTTCGACAGCCCGGTCTTTGACCGCTCGTCGCCGAACAGCGAAACGCCGTCCTTGTCAAGCCGCAGGTGCAGGTGCATCCCGCAGCCCGGCTCGCCGTGAATCGGCTTGGGCATGAAAGTCACGGTCTTGCCCTTCTGGACCGCCAGGTTCCGCGCCAGGTACTTGGTGGCCATCACCGCGTCGGCCGCCCGCAGCGCCGGCAGGAACTGCGGCTCGACCTCGACCTGGGAGTACCGGCCGCCCTCGTGGTGATGGTACTTCACCGGGAAACCGCAGCCGACCATCAGCTCGGCCAGCTCGGAACGGAAATCCGCGCTCCGGTCGAACGGCGGCGCGGCGTGGTAGGCCGGGCCCTTGTGCAAACTCATCCCGGTCTGGTCGTCGAACCGCAGCTCGTCGGTCTCGACCCGGTACAGCGCGGCGGTGTCCGTCGTGTAGAACTCGGCCGAGTTGAACAGGTAGAACTCGAACTCGGGCAGGATTCTCGCCGTGTCGGCGCCGGTCTTCTGCCGGACCAGCTCGACCGCCCGGGCGAGTATTGACCGCGGGTCGCGCTCGTAGGGCTCGGCCGCACCCGGCGAAAGGATATTGGCAAAGCAGGCCAGCGTGGGCCTCGCCGCGAACGGGTCAAGGAAGGCGGTCGCGAGGTCGGGCTTCAGCACCATGTCGCCCTCCTCGACCGAGCGGAACCCGGCAACCGACGACGAATCGAACCCGACGCCGTCGCTCATCGCCTTCTCCATGCCGTCAATCGGCAGGGTCACGTGCCGCAGCCGTCCGACGATGTCCGGGTACTTCAGGTCCAGGAACCGGACATCATGGTCCCGGACCAGTTTCTGAACCTGTTCCATTCCTGAAGTTTGCCCTAACTCTGCGGCCAGTCAACACCGGCCATTGACGCCGGCCCACGGGCTGCTATCATCCGCCACCGACCGCCGAACAGGAGGACAGCCAATGCCGGTATTCGACCGCCCGTCACTCGGCCCGGACGACATCGCCCGACTGGTCAGGGAACAGGAGGTGAAGTTCATCAACCTCCAGTTCACCGACATCTGGGGGATGGTCAAGAGCATCACCATCCCGTCATCCCAGCTCTCGAGCCTGCTCAAGAGCGGGGTCTGGTTTGACGGCTCGTCGGTCGAGGGCTTCGCCCGCATCGCCGAGAGCGACATGTACCTGAAGCCCGACCTCGACACCTTCAACATCATTCCCTGGGAACGAGGCGAAAACACCACCGCCCGGGTCATCTGCAACGTCCACGCCACCGACGGCGCGCCCTTTCGCGGCGACCCGCGCAACGTCCTGCTCCGCGTCCTCGCCGAAGCCGAGGAAATGGGCTTCCGCTACGTCACCGCGCCCGAG
>JAFGQF010000297.1 GCA_016935775.1 Caldifarciminota bacterium | reverse complement strand
TTACCGCCGACTACTCGGACCGAACTCGGCCACAGCCTGCATTCTGTCCTCTCGATGACGCGGAAAGCCGGGTTTCTCAACAGCCCCGGCGTCACCGGAATCCCGGTGTCTTGTCCCGCGCGCTCGGGCTACCGTTGCGTGATGTATATGCGGTCTGTGTTCAGGTAGTACCTTTCCAGGGACGGCCGGAACACCAGCAGCCCGTCCAGATCCATGACTATGTCCAGTTCCAGGACACCGTTCGGCCGCACCGTGTCCGGCACCATATCCACGATGCTCCGTTCCACCCGCACGCTCTCTCCCGACGTGAAGAACGCGGTGCTCTTGTTCAGAGAGAACTGGAGGTACCACGGTCCGTAACGGTCCATCTCACAGTATCGTGTCGTATCGCCGCCATACTCGAGCTGGTACCCGACGTAGTGTGCAATGGTCGTGGAACAGGTGTGCACCCCGGAGTCGGCGTAGACGAGTTGCATCGAGTCGAACGGGGGGATAACAATCACCTCGCTCCTCGTGAGCTTCTCGCCGGTGTGACGCCGGGCAAACTTCGCCCCCGCGTCCAACACGACCGAGGTCGTGCCGAGCGTGTCAAGGGCGTGGTTGACCGTCCGGCAGTGCAGTACCAGGGGGTGTTCGTGGTAGTCGAAGTACCAAGGTTCCGGCGTGTTGAAGCCCTGGTTCTCCGGGTCGCAGCCCGGGTGCATGAGCAAGCAGGCGAACACGAACGCCGCTACGGTGCGGTGTGTCATTGCCGTCTCCCGTCAGTGCCGCTTACCGATGACATACAGCTTGGAGCCGCTCGCGTAGTATGCCGTATCGCCGCTCGGGTGGAACACCAGGTCTCCCACCCCCGGCAAGGCCACGGAGTCGACCGGCAGCAGGGAGCGGGCGTCCCGGATCAATGTTGCCTCGTAGGCCTTGCCGATGTACAGGTAGGCCCCGTCCGGCGTCAGCGCCATGTGACCGGCCAAGAATACACCCATGTTCACGCGCCGCGTGACCGACAGGTCGCTGGTCCGCAACACCGTCACCCCGCTGTCAGTGCTGGTATGCACATACAGCGATTCCTCGTCCGACGACAGCACCACCTGCTGCGGCAGGTCAACCGCCTGCGTGGACGCGAGCAGCGAACACCCCTCGACATCAACGACGCACAGGCCTTGATACGTACCCACGTATAGGATCGTTCCAGCCCGGTTGAGTGTCATGCAGCCGATACTGGATGGCAGGTAGGTCGTGTCGAGAATCGCCAGGCTGTCGGGCCGCACCGCGAAGACGTACTGGGACGCGCCGACCAACAGCCGGTTGCCGTCGGGCGTGAACACCAGCCCGCGTGCGTTGCCGACGCCGAGCAAGGTGTCAACCACCTGCCGGCTGGCAACGTCCACGCGGTACAGGGCGTGGCTCTCCCAGCTGCAGGCGTAGAAGTACCGGTTGTCGTCTGAGAACACCAGCGCCGCGACCGTGGTGTCCACCCGGACGCGCGGCAACAGCGTACGGTCGGCCACGCGGAGGATGGACACGGAATCGCGAGAAGAACTCGACCCGACGGCCACCAGCGACCCATCCGGCGAGATGCAGCAACTCGTACTGCTGCCCCCCCCAGGTAGAGGCTGTCGCAGACCGAGTCCGGGTACGCCGGGCCTGCGCTGATGAACCGCAGGACATGCTCCGCGCTCCAGCCGGACTCGCCGCCATTCTTGTCCTGTGCCCTGGCCCTGACCGTGCATTCCCCGCTGTCGGAGTAGGCGTGCTCGACCGAGGTCGTCTCGCCGGAGGCAACGAAGCCGTCCCAGTCCGATGTATCCCCGTCGCCCCAGGCAAACTGGTACGTGATGCTGTCGCCGTCCGGGTCGGTAGCGGTTGCCGTGAACTCGACCGGGACCCCGACGATGCCGGCCGTGGGCCCGGAGATGACCGGCGCGGACGGCGGCTTGTTGAAGAGACTGCAGGTCGAGCCGAGGAACAGCGCGGCTGCGAGCAGGACCGGCAGCAGATGGTGACCGACCGACATCATTGCGGGAAGGGAACCAGTACTGGTCTTGCGCATGCCGGACGATACCAAATCTCCTGTCCCGCGTCAAGCCTGTTCGCGAACCGGGCGGCGCCGGTCCCGGCCGGAACGGCTCAGGCTTCGGCGATTGTGGTGAAGAAGTTGCCGACCAGCCGAACGCCGGGTTCGCCCGAGCGCTCGGGATGGAACTGGACGCCATAGAGCGGCAGGTCCGGGTGGCGGATTGCCTCGACCGGGCAGGAGTCGGACCGCGCGCCGAGCTGCCAGCCGATGAGGCTGAGCGATTCCGGGGTGACGAACTCGCGGTGACTCTCGCGCATCACCGTCTCCCCTCCCAGTCCACGGAACAGCGGCCAGTCTTCAAGCAACTCGACCCGCTCGTCGAACTCGAGGAACCTCTCGCCCCGCGCGACCGTGGCCCCGAAACTCGAGGCCAGCAACTGGTGGCCGAAGCAGATGCCCAGCGTCGGGATTGTCAGGCTTCGGCAGAAACCGACCAGTCCGGCCGGCGGCGGCTCCTGCGCCAGCATCCACTGCGACCCGGTGATGACGACCGCACTGATCCCGGCGAGGTCGAACCCGGGCCGAAGCTCCCTCGCCGTCACCTCGCGCACCTCGTACGAATGCCCGGTGCAGAGCCGCCGGTAGTGCGGCATCTTCTCCTCGGCGTCGCGAAGGTAGCAGTTGACGAGCAGGGTTGTCACTCGCCCGTGTCCTCGCGCCGCGCTATCGGTCTTCGTCGAACCGGGTGATGAAAGCGTAGGCGTCGTGGTGGTGGATTGATTCGAAGCTGGTGACCCCGACCTCGTACCGGCCGACCAGCGGGTGCTCGTCGAGCCGGGCCGCGACGTTGCGCACCACGTCCTCGACGAACGCCGGGTTCTCGTAGGCGGCCGTGGTGACGTGCTTCTCGTCCTCGCGGCCGAGCAGCGAGTAGACCTGGCTCGAGCCGCAGCACTCGACCAGCTCGACCAGGTCCTCGAGCCAGAGGAAGCCGGCCGGCTCGGCGCTGACCCGGATTTCGGCCCGCTGGTTGTGGCCGCCGTACCCGACCATCTCCTTGGAACACGGGCAGAGCGTGGTGACCGGCACGACCGCGCCGATGCGCAGCCGGAAGTGCTCGCCCAGGTCCGCGGCGATGAAACAGCGGTAGTCCATCAGCCCGCGCGCGCCGGTGACCGGCGCGTGCTTCTCGATGAAGTAGGAAAACTCCATCTCGAGGTGGGCGGACTCGGCGTTGAGTTCGGCCCGGACGTCACGCAGTATCCTGCCGAGCTGATGGATGTCGATTTCCCGGTGGTGCCGGTTCAGCACCTCGACGAACCGGCCCATGTGCGTGCCCCGGAACTCCCGGGGCAGGCTGACGTAGAGGTTGATGCGGGCGACGGTGTGCTGCTTACGGTGCGCCTTGTCAAGCAGGACGACCGGGTAGCTCAAGCCCTTGACCCCGACCTTGTCGATGGCGATGCGGCGGTGGTTGCCGCCCCCGGCGCGGATGTCGCTCACGAGAGAAGGCTATGACCGCCGGGCCGGCAGTCAAGCACGACTAGAGCAGCGCCCGGCTGCGGAACGAGTAAAGGCCGTCGCGGGTGACGATGACGTGGTCGTGCAGCGGGATGCCGACCACCTTACCCGCCTCGGCCAGCCGCCGGGTGAGCCGGATGTCGTCGTCCGA
>JAFGQF010000076.1 GCA_016935775.1 Caldifarciminota bacterium | reverse complement strand
CGGGTTACGCTGGAACCCGGACGCCTACGGCGAGCCGTCCTACGGGCTGGTGCCGCTGTTGCTGGGCAGCCTGGTGACGACCGTACTGGCGCTGGTCATCGCGATACCGCTCGGTGTTGCCGGTGCGGTCTTCATTTCCGAGCGGCTGAAAGGCCCCTTGCGGGTGACGGTCAAGACCGTGGTCGAGCTGTTCGCCGGGTTCCCTTCGGTGGTGATCGGGTTCTTCGGGCTCGTCGTGCTGGCGCCGTTCATCTCGAAGGTGTTCGGGGTGTCGTCGGGGCTGAACCTGTTGAATGCCAGCATCCTGCTGGCGTTGATGTCGCTGCCGACGATCATCTCGGTGGCCGACGACGCGCTGCGGGTCGTGCCCCAGTCTTACCGCGAGGCGGCGTACGCGCTGGGCGCGACGCCCTGGACCACCGCGACCCGGATCGTGCTGCCGGCTGCGAAGTCGGGAATCCTGGCCGGGGTGATGCTCGGGTTCGGCCGGGCGATCGGCGAGACGATGGCGGTGCTGATGGTCGCCGGCAACGCGCCGATCATCCCCAAGTCGCTGTTCGACCCGGTTCGGACGATCACCGCGACGATCGCCGTCGAGCTGGGCGAAACGCCGTTCCACACCACGCATTTCTACGCGCTGTTCGCGCTCGGTCTGGTCCTGTTCCTGATCGCGCTCGGCACCAACCTGCTGTCCGAGTCACTGATCCGGCGCGAGAAGCGGAGTTTCATGCTGTGAGCCGCAGCGACGCCACCGCGGGTGAGGGCCGGATCCGGCGCGCCCGGTTCGGCAGCAACGTCGGGTTCGTTTTCCTGGCGATACCGCTGGCGCTGTTCGTCGGGTTCATCCTGCTGATGTTCGGCTGGCTGCTCCAGAACGGCGGCGGGGTGCTGAGCTGGGAGTTCCTGACCAGCCCGCCCTTGAAGGGGATGACCGAGGGCGGGATCTGGCCCTGCATCGTCGGCACGCTGCTGGTGACGTTCGTTTCCCTGGTGTTCTCGGTGCCGGTCGGCATCTGCTCGGGCATCTACCTGTCCGAGTACGCGCCCGACAACATCGTCACGCGGCTGATCCGCAGCTCGGTGCGCAGCCTGGCCGGTATCCCGTCGATCGTCTACGGGCTGTTCGGGGTGGCGCTGTTCGTGAACGCCTTCCGGTTCGGGATGTCGGTGCTGGCGTCGGGAATGACGCTCGGGCTGATGAACCTGCCGTGGATCATCGCGACCTGCGAGGAGGCGGTCAGTGCGATCCCGTCGTCGTTCCGCGAAGGGGCACTGGCGTTGGGGTCAACGAAGTGGGAGGCGATTCGTCGCAACGTGCTGCCCCACGCGTTCCCGGGCATCCTGACCGGCGTCCTGCTGGCACTGGCCAGGACAATGGGCGAGACCGCGCCGATCCTGTTCACCGGGGTAACGTACTACACCAGGCAACTGCCGACCTCGCTGCTGCACAAGTTCATGGCGTTGCCTTATCACCTGTTCACGCTGGCGACCCAGCACGACCAGGTCGCCAAGGTGCGCCCGATCGCTTTCGGGACCGCGCTGGTGCTGCTGGCGCTGGTGCTGGCGTTCGACGCCATCGCCTTCGCTATCAGGCTGCGCATCACCCGGACGAACACCTGGCAGGTCTAGGAGGGGAGATGGCCGACCAGACGAGAATCGCAATCGACCGGCTGAACCTGCATTTCGGTTCCAACCACGTCCTGCGCGACATCAGCTTCGACATCCCGAGCAACGCGGTCACCGCGATAATGGGGCCGTCGGGCTGCGGCAAGTCAACCCTGCTGCGGACGATCAACCGGATGAACGACCTGATCCTGTCCACCCGCATCTCCGGCCGAATCCTGGTCGACGGCCAGGACATCTACGGCCCGGGGATCGACGTCATCGAGCTGCGCAAGCGGGTGGGGATGGTGTTCCAGAAGCCCAACCCGTTCCCGAAGTCGATCTTCGAGAACGTCGCCTTCGGACTGCGCATCCACCGGCTGGGCAACCAGCACGAGGTCCGGCGCCGGGTCGAGGAGGCGCTGCGCCGGGCCAACCTGTGGGACGAGGTGAAGGACCGGCTGCAGGAGAGCGCCTTCAGCCTTTCAGGTGGCCAGCAGCAGCGGCTGTGCCTTGCCCGGGCGATCGCGGTGGACCCGGAGATAGTCCTGCTCGACGAGCCGGCGTCGGCGCTGGACCCGCACTCCACCACCCGGCTCGAGGAGTTGATCGTCCAGCTCAAGCGCGACTACACCATCGTCATCGTGACCCACAACATGCAGCAGGCGGCGCGGGTGTCCGACCACTGCGCCTTCCTGATGCTGGGCGAACTGGCCGAGTGGGGGAGGACCGACCAGGTGTTCACCAAGCCGAAGGACAAGCGGACCGAGGACTTCCTGACCGGGAAGTTCGGTTAGCGCCGGCCGTGAGCGGAGAGTTGAGGGCGGCCGCAAAGTGGGGGATAATGTGACCGCGAGTCGGTTGCCGACCGAGAGGAGAAGACTTTGACGGTACTTGAGACGAGGATCGACGAGCTGCGCCAGAAGCTCTTCAAGATGGCGGCGATCGTCGAGAAGATGACCGCCGCCAGCATGGCGGCCCTGGTCGGTCGCCGGGCCGACGAGGCCCGCCGGGTGATCGACGAGGAGGAGCCGAAGGTCAACGACCTGGAAATCGAAATCGAGAACGACGCGATCAACCTGATCGCGTTGCACCAGCCCGAGGCATCGAACCTGCGGACGATCGTGATGGCGATCAAGATCAACAACGACCTCGAGCGCATCGGCGACCACGCGGTGAACATCGCCCAGGCGGCCGAGTTCCTGGTCCAGCGGCCCGAGGTCAAGCCGCTGGTGGACCTGCCGAGGATGTCCGACGAGGCGATCAGGATGCTGGCCGACAGCCTCGACGCGTTTGCCCGGGGCGATGCCGAGCTGGCCGAGGGAGTCTGCCGCCGGGACGAGCTGGTGGATTCGCTCCGCAGCCAGATCAACCGCGAGCTGGTGACCTACATGGCCGGCGACGGCGCGACAATCGACCGGGCGCTGAAGCTGATGCTCATCGCCCGGAACCTCGAGCGGATCGCCGACCTCGCGACGAACATCGCCGAGGACGCGATCTACATGGCCAAGGGCCGGGTCATCAAGCACTACGCCGAGGAGGCCGAGGAGCCGGCGAGCGGTTCCTGACCTGTCGATGCGACGCTCGGTGTTCCTGCAGGTTTTCGGCGGCCACCTGCTGGTCGTGCTGGTGCTGGCCACCGCCCTGCTCCTGTTCCTGCTGAACACCGCCCGGACCCAGCACATTCGCGGGATGACCGACCGGCTGGAGCGGTTCGGCCGGGTGGTTGCCCGTCACGTCGAGCCCGTCTTCGACAGCGGCCCGGCCGGGCTGAACGCCGAGGTCGGGGAACTGGGCCGGCTCAGCGGAACCCGGATAACGGTCATCGCGCTGGACGGCCGGGTGCTGGCCGATACCGATGAAGACCCGGCGTTGATGGAGGACCATTCGGCCCGGCCGGAGATAATCCAGGCCCGGCAAGACCGTGTCGGCAGTTCGGTCCGCCAGAGCCGGACGACCGGGCAGGAGATGCTCTACGTCGCGGTGCCGCTGGCGGTGGACGGCGAGGTGCGGGCGGTGGTCCGGTCCAGCCTGTACATCACCGAGGTCAACGTGCTGCTGCGGGCGCTCACCGTCCGGGTGCTGCTGGTTGCCGGGGTGCTGGTGCTGGTGGCGCTCGGCCTCGCTCTCACCTTTGCCCGCGGCATTTCGCGGCCGGTTGACGAGCTGGTCCGGGCGACCCGCCGGGTCGGGGCCGGCGACCTGGACGTCCGGCTTTCGACTGCCGGCCGTGACGAACTGGCCGAGCTGGCCGAGGGCTTCAACGACATGGTGGCCCGGCTGCGGGGTGTCGTTGCCCAGGCGACGCGGCGGCAGGAACGGCTCGACCGTGTCATCGGCTCGATCAAGGACGGGCTGGTCGTGCTGGACGAGAACGGCCGCGTCAGCCTGGCCAACGCCAGCTTCCACGACCTGGCCGGCGAGCGGTTCGAGGCCGGCCGGCCGCTGTGGGAGGTGCTGCGCGATGACGGTCTGAGCGACCTGGTCCAGGCCGTGGGCCGGGGAGCTGCAACCGGCTCGGCCGAGATCGAGGTCGGGGGCCGGCGATTCGTCTGCAGCGCCAGCCGGGTCGAGGTGAGCCGGGAAACGGTCGTCACTTTCCACGACGTGACCGAGATCGAGCGGATGGCCCGGATCAAGAAAGACCTGGTGGTGAACGCCTCGCATGAACTCAGGACGCCGCTGACCGCCATCAAGGGGTTCCTCGAAACGATGGATGAAGGGATGACCGGCGACAACCGCCGGTACCTCGAAATCGTGATGCGGCACACCGAACGGCTGATCAATATCGTCCAGGACCTGTTGCTGCTGGCCCGGCTCGAGGACGGGCCGCCGCTGCAGACCGAGCCGGTTGATCTCGCCGCGCTGGCGCAGGGCACGCTCCGGATATTCGAGCGTCGCGCGCAGGAAAAGGGTGTCGGGCTGCGGTTCGAGTCCGGGGCCGGGATGCCGACGGTCGACGGCGACGCGTTCCGGCTCGAGCAGGTGCTCGTGAACCTGGTGGACAACGCGGTCAAGTACACCGATGAAGGTTCGGTTGTGGTCGGTCTGGCGGCCGAGGATGGATGGATGGTGCTGCGGGTGCGCGATACCGGCATCGGCATCGGCCGCGACCAGCTCGACCGGGTGTTCGAACGGTTCTACGTCACCGACAAGGCCCGCTCGCGCAAGCAGGGCGGGACCGGGCTCGGCCTGGCAATCGTCAAGCACATCGTGCTCCAGCACGGCGGGACGATTGAGGTCACGAGCGAGCCGGGCCGGGGAAGCGAATTCATCGTCCGGCTGCCGCTGCTCGGGCCGGGCCCCCACCGGGCAAGCTGACCGGTCCGGCGCCGGCGACCGAACGTACCGGCCTCCTGATGCCAAGTTCCTGCGCAATCGTCAGTTAGGTTGTCTCGTCGGTCTTGACAGGCTTCGGCAGGGGCTTGCCCGGGGCATGCCCCCGGGCGGTGTGATACGCCGTCCCGGAGGCGGTCGCCGCCCGGGACCGCATGAGGCCGGCCAGGATACCCGATTCCAGCGTCCGCGCGTCCGGATCGGGGTTGGGACCGCGCAGCAGGCCGAGCCTGGCCGGGTTTGAGGAGCCGGTCTTCGTCGGGTAGACTTGCGCGATGGCCGGGATCGTGTTTGTGAGGACCAGGGCGCTGGACGCGGTCCGCCGGTTCTACCAGGACCGGGTCGGGATGAGCGTCTGGCTCGAGCAGCCGGGCATCGTCATCCTCAGGCACGGCAACCTGCTGGTCGGGTTCCACGAGCAGCCCGAGGCCGACACCGACAGCCTGCTGACTTTCTTCGAACGGGACCGGGAGTTCGTGGACCGGATGTACCTGGAGTTCAGGGACGAAGCCGAGGCTCCGCCGCGCGAGAACCCCAAGTACCGCATCTACCATTTCTACGCCCGCGACCCGGAGAACCGGCGGGTCGAGTTCCAATGCTTCCTGCACCCGGTGGAGCCGCCGGAATGGTGATGCTCGGCACGCTGGTCAATGTCGGCGCGGTCATCGCCGGGACTGCGGTCGGGTTGCTGGTGCGCACCCGGTTGCCCGAGCGGCTGACCCGGACCGCGTTCCAAGGCATCGGGTTGTTCTCGATTGCCATCGGCGTGAGCATGGCGAT
>JAFGQF010000296.1 GCA_016935775.1 Caldifarciminota bacterium | reverse complement strand
CGCCATCTCGTCGACCTCGCGCCGGCCGTCCTCGAGCCACTTATCCTCGTCGCCGGTGATTATCTGCAGCAGTCGCTGGAACTCGCCGACGTGAACCCGCTCTTCGTCGGCCACGTCGATGAGCACCTTGCGCGCCAGTTCGTTGTCGGTCGCGTCGGCGTGGGCCATGTACAGGTGAATCGCCTCCTCCTCGGCCGCGATGTTGAGCCTGATTGCCCGCACCAGTTCTTCCTTGGTCAGCTTCCTGCCCGGTACCGTCCCGCTGAACGGGTTCAAGAATTCCGGCATCGTTCCTCCTTCCGCGCCGCCCGGCGCCTATCTCAGCTTGATTTCCTTGACGCTCTCCCAGAGACCGTGGATGTTGCAGCTCGCCAGCGCCAGCAGCGTCCCGGGCCTGGCGGTCTTCATCTTCAACGTGACCCCGTGGTGGGCGTACAGCGGGCCTTCGTTCGGCCCTTCGGTCGATTCGCCGTGGGCAAGGGCCTCGTACCGGCCGACCTCGTGCGGGAACTTGCCGCCCTCCGGGTGGAAGAACAACTCGATCCAGCGGATGTGGTGCTCGGTCGTGTTCGGGTGCGCGACCTCCTTGCCGATTGTCACCGTCACCTCGAACATCTCGCCCGCCTGGACCTGGTCCGGGCATTCGATAACCGGCACGTGCTTTTCCTGTTTCCAGTCAGCGTCCTGGATGCGCTCGCCGATTGCGGACATGTTCACCTCCTGGTTTGGTTTCTTCTTGCCCTGTTATCTGCAAGCTGCGTGCCATCCCGCTCAATCGGGCGACAGTTGCTTGATGCGCGCCTGGTCGAGCGACCGCGCGTGGCGGCCGAACCCCTGCCACGGTTCGTCCTTCTGCGCGAGCCGCCGGAAGATATTGCTTACCCGGTAGCGGTCCGGCGCCAGGGCGGCGTCGGCAACCTCGCACCAGTCGAGCGGCGCGGCCACTGGCGCCCCCTCCCGCGCGCGCACCGCGTAGGGCGGGACCGAGGTCTGGCCGTAGGCGTTGCGCAGGTAGTCCACCAGTATCCGCCCCCCGCGCTTCTTCTTGCGCTGTTCGACGGTCAACTCGTCCGGGTGCCGTCCCGCGGCGACCTCGGCCACGCGCCGGGCGTTCCGACGGACCACGTCGAAACCATGCTCACGCCGCAGCGGGACGACCACGTGCAACCCGCGCGACCCGGTCGTCATCACGTACGCGGCCAGGCCGGCGTCCTCGAGCACCGCGCGCAGGAACCGGGCCGCCTTTCGTACCGCCCCGAAGCTCCCGCCCGGCGGGTCGAGGTCGAACACCATCCGGTCCGGCACGTCCAGCCGGTCCGCCCGGCTCAGCCAGGGGTGGGGAGTTATGCACGCCTGGTCCGCGAGGAACACCAGGGTCGCCGCCCGGTTCACCGCCACCTGCCGCTGGGTGCCGCCGTCCTTGACCCGCACCCGGACCCGGTCAACCCAGCCCGGGAAGCTGCCCGGCGCCTCCTTCTGGTAGAAACCGCCGCCCGCGATGCCGTCCGGGAACCGGTGCATCGATATCGGCCGCTCGCGCAGGTAGGGCAGGATGCGCTCCGCTATCCGGCGGCAGTAGTCGGCCAGGTCGGCCTTGGTCAGGCCGGCGCCCGGGAACAACACCTTGTCCGGCCGGGAGAGCTCCACCGAGCGCCGGCCGACCCGGATGCGCCTTGGGGTCATTCGGGCCGCTCCCGGACAACGTCCTTTGGGTCCTTGTCCTCGCGCAGGCCAAGGAACCGCGGGTGGCGCAGCCGGTTGCCCCGGGTCCACTCGGTGAACCCGACCTCGCCGACCAGCCTGGGGGTCACCCAGTGCGCGCCCTTCTCGCGCGGCCTGTCGGCAAAGGGCGGGGTCTTGCGTTCCAGCCGCTCGAGCCGCGCGCCCAGGCGCGCGAGAGTCTCGTCGTCGTACCCGGTCCCGACCTTGCCCGCGTAGCTCAGCTCGCCGTCCTCGTGGAATCCCACCAGCAGCGCCCCGAACCCGACCCGTTCGCCCTGCGGGTCGGTGTACCCGCCGATGACGAACTCCTGGCGGTGCGCGCACTTGAACTTCAGCCAGTCGCGCGACCGCCGGTGAACGTATCCCGACGACGCGTCCTTGGCAATCAATCCTTCCCAGCCCTTGCGGCAGGCCTGCCGGAGAAACTCCTCGCCGTCGCGGTTGCGGTGGATGGTGAACCGGACCGGGTCGCGGAACCGGACCGCGCCCCTTAGCACCCGCTTGCGCGCCCGCAGCGGCAGCCCGGTCAGGTCGTGGCCCGCCAGGTGCAGGATGTCGAACAGGTAATAGTAGACCGCCACCCCGGAATGCCGCGCCTTCTCCGGGTCCGAGACCTGCATCCGCGCCTGCAGCCGCTCGAAGCTGGTCACGCTTCCCTTGAAGGCAACCACCTCGCCGTCGAGCACCATGCTCTCGCCCGCCTGCCGGGCCAGCGCCTCCTCAAGTTCCGGGTAGTGAATCCCGAGGTCCTTGCGGTTGCGCGAGCGCAGCCGCGCGCCCGAACTCGAGCAGAACGCCAGGCAGCGCTCACCGTCCAGCTTGCGCTCGAATATCCAGCCCGCGCGCGAGAACGGGTCGTGAACCAGCGTCGCCAGCATCGGCCGGGTCCATTCCGGCCGGGCCCGTCGCCGCAGCCTCTCCCGCTCCCCGGGTTCCAGCCGTTCGAACAGCCGGTGCATCAGCCCTCGTCCTTCGCTATCTGCTTCATCGTCCGGCCGGTCCTGGCCGACTTGTTCTCGGTCGATGTCGGGTTGCGCCGGGCGTCGGCCGCGTCGTCGTCCAGCTTCCGGAGCAGCCAGCGCGGCTTCTTCCCCTTGCCGATCCGGACCAGCAGGTAACCGCCCTTGAGCTTCTTCCCGGCCAGCGCCACTTCGACCTTGCCCTCGTCGAGCGCCTCGCCCATCGTCGCGCCGTCGTCATCCTTGTCCGCGCGCAGGTTGCGGTACGGCCCGATGTCCCAGACCATCACCGTCCCGCCGCCGTACTCGTCCTCCGGGATGACGCCCTCGAAATCGGCGTAGTCGAGCGGGTGGTCCTCGGTTGGCATCGCCAGCCGCTTCTCGCGCGGGTCGGTCGACGGCCCCTTGGGAACGGCCCACGACTTCAGCACCCCGTCCACCTCAAACCGCAGGTCGTAATGCAGGTTGGTGGCGTCGTGCTTCTGGATGACGAACACCGGGTTCTTCTTCCCGGACCGCCTCTTCCCCTTCGGCTCGGTCGTGCGACCGAAGTCGCGCTTCTTTCGGTACTCGGCCAGCGGGTCGCGGCTCATTCGTCCTCCTTGCGTTCCGGCCCGCGCAGCAGCCGGGCGTTGACTGCCACGATCACCGTGCTTGCCGACATCAGCGCCGCGCCCACCGCCGGGCTGAGCAGCACCCCGGCCCAGGCCAGCGCGCCCGCGGCCAGCGGGATGGCGATGACGTTGTACCCGGTCGCCCAGCCCAGGTTCTGGACCGTCTTGCGCCAGGTCGCCCGGGCCAGGCCGATTGTCGCCACCACGTCGCGCGGGTCGTTGCGGGTCAGCACGATGTCGGCGGCCTCGACCGCCACGTCAGTGCCCGCGCCGATGGCGATGCCGACGTCGGCCCGGGCCAGGGCCGGCGCGTCGTTCACCCCGTCGCCGACCATCGCCACCGCCTTCCCGTCCCGGCGCGCCTCGTCAACCCGGTCGGCCTTGTCCCCGGGCAGGACTTCGGCGAACCAGTCGTCGAGGTCCAGCTCCCCGGCCACGCGCCGGGCGACCTCCTCGCTGTCACCGGTCAGCATCAGGCAGCGGATGCCCATCCCGCGCAGCCGCGCCACCGCCTGCTTCGACTCCGGCCTGACCTTGTCCTCGAGCGCGATGGCGCCCGCCGCCCTGCCCTCGACCACCACGTAGACCACGGTCCGGCCCCGCCGGTCGAGTTCGTCCTCCTCCGGCCGCGCGATGCCCCGCTCGTCGAGCAGTCCCGGGCTCGCGACAATCACCCGCTTCCCCTCGACCCGGCCCTCGGCGCCCTTGCCCGGTATCGACCTGAACTCCTCCGCCTGCGGCGGCTCGTCCACCTCCCGGGCGATGGCCGCCGCGACCGGGTGCTCGGACCGGCTCTCGACCGCGGCCGCGAGGCGCATCATCTCGCCCGCGTCCCGGTCGCCGTATGCCACCCGGTCGGCGACCCGGAACTCGCCCTCGGTCAGCGTGCCGGTCTTGTCGAATACCACCGCGCCGATGTTGCGGGCCCGCTCGAACGCGGCCCGGTCCCGGACCAGCAACCCGTTGCGCGCGGCCAGCGCGGTCGAGACCGCGGCCACCAGCGGCACCGCCAGCCCGAGCGCGTGCGGGCAGGTGATGACCATCACCGTCACCGCGCGCTCCAGCCCGAACAGCCATCCCCGCGCCGACAGCAGCAGCCAGCCCGCCAGGGTGAGCGCGCCGGCGCCGAGCGCGACAACGGTCAGCCACTTCGCCGCCCGGTCGGCCAGGTCCTGGGACCGCGACCGGCTCTGCCGGGCCTCGCGCACCATCTTCACCACCTGGTTGAGGAACGAGTCCTCGCCGGTCCGCCCGACCTCGACCGTCATCGACCCGTCGCCGTTCACCGTGCCGCCGGTCACCTCGTCGCCCGGCTGCTTGGCCGCGGGCCCGGACTCGCCGGTGACCATCGCCTCGTTCACCGCGCTCTCGCCCTCGGTCACCCTGCCGTCGGCCGGCACCTTCTCGCCCGGCTTGACGAGCACCCGGTCCCCGGGCTCGAGCTCGCTCACCGGCACGTCCTCGGTCCCCGCGCCGGTCACCCGGTGCGCCTCGGCCGGCATCAGCCGGGCCAGCTCCTCGAGCGCCCGCGACGCGCCCGCCACCGAGCGCATCTCGATCCAGTGACCCAGGAGCATCACGTCCACCAGCGTGGCCAGCTCCCAGAAGAACGCCCGGCCGCTCACCCCGAGCGCGATCGCCGCGCTGTACCCGAACGCGACGGTTATCGCCAGCCCGATCAGCGTCATCATCCCGGGCGAGCCCTGCCGCAGCTCCTTCACCAGCCCCTTGAGGAACGGCCACCCGCCGTAACCCCAGATTGCCCCGGCCAGGACCAGCAGCACCCAGCGGTCGCCCGGGAACGACAGCGCGGCCTCCAGCCCCAGCAGCCGCTGGAGCATCGGGCTCAGCGCCAATATCGGCACGGTGATTCCGAGCGCGATGAAGAACCGGCGCCGGTACGCCCGTGCCATCTTGTTGCCGTCGGTCATCACGCCCGCCTAGTCCGAAGCCAGCTTCACCGGGCAGGAGCGCGAGCGCCAGCCCCGCAGCCCGCCCAGCGCCACCCGCACCCGGCGGAAAACGCGCTGCTCGAGCAGGCTGGCCGCGATCATCGAACGCAGCCCGGTGCCGCAGAACACGGTCAGTTCCTCCTCCCGGTCCAGCTCGTCCAGCCGATCGGCGAGCTCGGTCAGCGGCACCAGCCGCGCGCCGGGTATCTCGCCGGCGGCCGCTGCCTCCTCCCGGCCGCGCACGTCGAGGATGACCGCGTCGCCGCCCTCGTCCAGCTCCTCGCAGAGCCGGCCCACCGTCACGGTGCGCGTCGCGGCCGCGGCCCGGCCCGCGGTCAGCCAGGCGACGATCCCGCCGGCCAGGAACCCGACCAGCCGCTCGAATCCCAGCCGGGCCAGCCGTCGCTGGATGATGCGTTCCTGCCCGGCCCCGGCCACCAGCGCGACCGGCCGGTCAAAGTCCAGGAACCAGCCGGCGAAACTCGCCACCCCGTCGGGCCAGGCCGACAACGCGCCCGGCACGTGGGCCGCGGCGAAGGCCGCGGCCGGCCGCGCGTCCAGCACCTGGGCGTCGGCCAGCCAGCCCGCGAATTCGTCCGGCGCCAGCGGTTCGAGAACCGGCAGTTCGGCCGCCGGCCCGCCGACAAGATTGACCCGCTCCATCTCCCGGAAGTAGGGCGGCCGGGGCAGCTCCTTCGCGGCCGCGTCGATGAACTCCTCCCGGTCCGCCAGCCGCAGCTTGGGGTTCAGCCGGCGCTCCAGGCCGAGCGTGGTCCGCTCCCGCGACGCTATCCCGGCCCCGCAGGCCGAGCCCGCGCCGTGCGCCGGCCACAGCAGCACCCCGTCGCCCAGCGGCAGGATGCGCCCGAATATCGATTCGTACAGCGCCCCGGCCAGCTCCCGGGCCCGGTCCATCCCCAGCAGGTCGGTCCGGCCCGCGTCGCCCGCGAACAGCGCGTCGCCGGTGAAGACCATCCACGGCTCG
>JAFGQF010000075.1 GCA_016935775.1 Caldifarciminota bacterium | reverse complement strand
GGCGGCAAGGGCGCCAACCTGGCCGAGATGGCCGGTCTCGGGTTGCCGGTTCCGCCCGGGTTCACGATCACGACCGAGGCCTGCGTGCATTTCATGAGGACCGGGAAGTTCCCGGCCGGGCTCGAGAAGGAGATTCGCCGGGGACTGAAGTTCATCGAGCAAGCGGTCGGCCGACGGTTCGGCGACCCAAAGAAACCACTGCTCTTGTCCTGCCGGTCGGGCGCGCGCGTTTCGATGCCCGGGATGATGGAGACCGTGCTGAACATCGGGCTGTCGGCGCGCACGCTGCCCGGGCTGGCCGAGCTCACCGGCGACGAGCGGTTCGCCTACGATTCCTTCCGCCGGCTGCTGGCGATGTACGCCGACGTGGTGATGGAGAAGGCCGAGGGCATCGAGCCCGACGAGGGCCGGGGCATCCGCAGCCGGCTCGAGGCGCTGCTGCAGGCGGCCAAGGACCGGGCCGGCCGGCAGGACGACTCGGCGCTGACCGCGGCCGAACTGAAGAGGCTCTGCGCCGACTTCGAAAAGCTCATCGCGAAGACCTTCAAGCAGCCGTTCCCGGCCGACCCGATGGAGCAGCTGCTGGGCAGCGTCCGGGCGGTCTTCCGGAGCTGGAACGGCCGGCGGGCGGTCTCCTACCGCCGGATCGAGGGACTGCCCGACGACTGGGGCACCGCGGTCAACATCCAGGCGATGGTGTTCGGCAACCTGGGCGCGGATTCGGCGACCGGCGTGGCGTTCACCCGCAACCCGGCGACCGGCGCGGCGCAGTTCTACGGCGAGTGGCTGCGTAACGCCCAGGGTGAGGACGTGGTTGCCGGCATCCGCACGCCCAACCCCTTGAACGACTCGAGCCGGGGCACCGGCAACCGCGAGCTCGAAACGCTCGAGGAGGCGATGCCCAAACTGTACCGCGAGCTCGACCGCTACCGGGTGAAGCTCGAGCGGCACTTCCGGGACATGCAGGACCTCGAGTTCACCATCGAGAGCGGCCGGCTCTGGATGCTCCAGACCCGGACCGGCAAGCGGACCGGGGTGGCGGCGCTGAATATCGCGATGGACATGATGGCCGAGCGTTTGATTGACGAGCGGGAAGTGCTGCGGAGGGTGAAGCCGGGACAGCTGGACGAACTGCTGCACCCGATCGTCGACCCGGCGGCCGAGAAGAAAGCCGACCTGCTGGTCGAGGGCCTGCCGGCCGGTCCGGGCGGCGCGGCCGGCAGGGTGGTGTTCACCGCCGCCGCGGCGGTTGCCCGGGCCGGGCGCGGCGAGCCGGTCATCCTCGTGCGCGAGGAGACGAGCCCGGAGGACATCGACGGGATGCGGGCGGCGGCCGGCATCCTGACCGCGCGGGGCGGGATGACCAGCCACGCCGCGCTGGTGGCGCGGGGCTGGGGCAAGTGCTGTATCGTCGGCGCCAAGCAGGCCGCGGTCAGCGCCGGGGCGAAGCGGCTGACCGTCGGCCGCAGAACGGTCAACGAGGGCGAATGGCTGACGCTCAACGGCACCCGGGGCCGGGTCTACGCCGGCCGGCTGGCGATGGTCGACGCCAGCGAGCAGCCGCGGTTCCAGCGGTTCATGAAGCTGGCCGACATGCACCGCCGGCTGGCGGTGCGGACCAACGCCGAGACGCCGGGCGATGCCACGCTGGCGCGCCGGTTCGGGGCCCAGGGCATCGGGCTGTTCCGCACCGAGCACATGTTCTACGGCAAGGGCAGCGACGAGCCGCTGTTCCTGCTGCGACGGATGATCCTCAGCCGGACGGCGCAGGAGCGGAAGAGCGCGCTCGACCGGCTGTTCGCCCACGTCAAGAAGACGGTCAAGGGCACGCTGGCGGCGATGGACGGCCTGCCGGTGACCGTGCGCCTGCTGGACCCGCCGCTCCACGAGTTCGTGCCCCGGGACGAGAAGAAGCGGCGCGAGCTCGCCCGCGCGCTCGGCGTCTCCGCGGCCGAGGTGCGCCGCCGGGGCGAGGCGCTCCACGAGACCAACCCGATGATGGGCCACCGCGGCGTGCGGCTGGGCATCACCTACCCGGAGATAACCGAGATGCAGGCGCGCGCGATCTTCGAGGCGGCGGCCGAGCTGTTGAAGGCGGGGCGCCGGCCGCGGCCGGAGATAATGGTGCCGGTGACCTGCGAGGCGCGCGAGCTGGCCGACCAGCGGGCGATAATTGCCCGGGTCCACGACGCGGTCTGCCGCCGGGCGGGCCGCAAGAAGATTCCCCACCTGGTCGGGACGATGATCGAGATACCGCGCGCGGCGCTGACCGCCGGCGCGATGGCGGGCGAGGCGGAGTTCTTCTCGTTCGGGACCAACGACCTGACCCAGATGACTTTCGGGTTCTCGCGCGACGACGCCGGGGCGTTCCTGCCCGACTACCTCGAGCGCCGGCTGTTGCCCGCCGACCCGTTCGCGACGGTGGACCGGCCGGCGGTCGGCGAGCTCATCCGGCTCGCGGTCGAGCGCGGCCGGGCGGCGCGGCCGGGCCTGAAGATCGGCATCTGC
>JAFGQF010000295.1 GCA_016935775.1 Caldifarciminota bacterium | reverse complement strand
TTCGCGAATCCCCAGCGCCTTCAGCGGCTCGACCATCGCCTCGGCCGCCTCGGGCTCGGCGTGGACGATGAAGACCTTCTTCAGGCGCAGCAGGTTCATCCGGCCCACGTAGTCCAGCAGCCCCTGCCGGTCGGCGTGGGCGCTGAACTCGTCCATCACCGCCACCTCGGCCCGCAGGTCGAACTCGTCGCCGTAGATTCTCACGCGTCGCTGACCTTCGGCGATGCGCCGGCCCAGCGTGTTCGGGGCCTGGAACGAAACCAGCAGCACCAGGTTGCGCTCGTCCCCCACCGAGTGCTTCAGGTGGTGCAGCACCCGGCCCGCCTCGCACATCCCCGAAGCCGAGATGATGATGCAGGGCTGGTCGAGGTCGTTCAGCGCCCTCGACTCCTCGACCGTGGCGACGTACTTCAGACCCGGGAAGTCGAACAGCTGCTTGTGGCCGTTCAGCAGTTCCTGCGCCTCCTCGTCATAGTACTGCGGATTCTGCCGGAACACCTCGGTCACCTTTGACGCCAGCGGGCTGTCCACGAACACCGGCAGCGCGGGAATCCGGCCGTCCTGGCGCAGCCGGTTCAGGGTGTAGACTATCTCCTGCGACCGCTCGACCGCGAACGCCGGGATGACTATCCGGCCGCCGCGGGCGACGACCCGGTTGACAATCTCGGCCAGCCGGGTATCAACCTGCTCGTAGTCGCCGTGCGACCGGTTGCCGTAGGTCGCCTCCATTATCAGGTAGTCGGCCTCCTGCACCTGGACCGGGTCGCGGATGATCGGCATCTTCCTCCGCCCGAGGTCGCCGGTGAACAGGATGCGCCGGCCGTCCACCTCCAGGTCCACCAGCGCCGAACCGAGGATGTGACCGGCGTCGTGGAACGCCACCTTGAACGCACCCAGCTTCTTCGGCTTGGCGTAGCGGGCGGTCTGGAGAAACTTGAGCGACTCCTCGGCGTCCGCGGTGTTGTAGATCGGTTCCTTGGGCGGCTCGCCCTTCTTGCGCCGCTGCTTGTTCAGGTACCTGATGTCCGATTCCTGGATGTGGGCCGAATCGAGCAGCAGCAGCCGCGCCAGGGCCGCGGTCCCGGGCGTCATCAGCGCCGGTCCGCGGAACCCGCGCTTGACCAGGTTCGGGAAGTTGCCGACGTGGTCGATGTGGGCGTGGCTGATGACGCAGTGGTCAACCTCGCGGGCCTTGAACGGGAAGTGCCGGTTGATCTGCTCGGCCTCCTCGCGGTGGCCCTGGAACAGGCCGCACTCGAGCAGCAGCCGCTGCTTCTTCCATGTGAAGAGGTGCCGCGACCCGGTTACGGTTCGCGCTCCTCCCCAGAACCGGACGCTCAGTTCGCTCACTTCACAAGCCTCCTCACGGTTCGCAGGTTGTCAAGGTCGTCCGCGGGCCCGCTTCGGGGCGTCTCCATTATCCCGGGCAAGTGCCGCAGCAACGGGTGATTGACGACTGCCCGGAAACCCGCGCGCCCGATTCTTCCCTGCCCGATGTGCCAGTGCCGGTCCAGCCAGCCGCCCCGCTCCGACTTCGAGTCGTTCAGGTGCAGCAGATGCAGCCTGCCCATTCCCACCACCCGGTCGAACTCGCGCACGGTCCGGTCCACACCCGGCCTGCCGGTAAGGTCATAGCCGGCCGCGTGCAGGTGCGCGGTATCCAGCACCACGCCCACCCGGTCCGACTGCTCCACCTGTCCAAGCAACTCGGCCAGTTGCTCGAAATCGTGGCCGACTTCCGAGCCCATCCCGGCGGTGTTCTCAATCAACAACTTGACCGACGCCGGCGCGCGGTCCAGCACCCGGTCCACCGCGGTCGCGGCCCGGCGCAGTCCGGTCGCGGCCCGGGAGCCCAGGCTCCGCCCCGCGTGGGTGATGAGATACCCGATGCCCAGTTCCCGGCACCGCTCGGCCTCACCAACCAGCGCCGAAACCGTGCGCCGCGCGAGCGGCCGGTCCGAGGCCGCGAGATTGGGCAGGTAGGCCGAATGGGCGAAAACCGGGGACACGGACGAAGAACGAAGCCGCTCGCGGAACCGGGACGCCTCATCCGAATCCAGCGGCCGCTTGGTCCAGCCGCGCGGGTTGCCGGTGAACAACTGCATCGTCTCGCACTCGACCTCGGCCGCCCGGGCGAACACGCGGTCGAAACCGCCGGCGATTGAGACGTGGAATCCGAAACGCACCTGCTGGAACAAATCCTAGACCGCCGCATCCAAGTGTCAACCGGCTCGCCGCCTCGCCGGTCTGGCTCATCCCTGGTCCTTGCGACGCCGGCCCGTCCTCGGTCCTCACCTGGCCGGGAAACCAAAGGCAAAGAAAGAGAACCGGGTCCGCGCCGGGTCGGGCAGCGGGACCCAGGTCCCGATGCCCGGGCCGGTCGGCACGCCGGTTCGGCGACGGCGCGGGAACTCGAATCCGAACGGGAACGGCATCGGTCGGCCCGGACCAGGGCGCGGCCCCAATCCCGGCTGACCGGCAGGCCGGGCTCGCGTTGGCTTGCGGCGCGAGAAACCCGGCTCGAGTCGCGGCCGGCCATTCGGCCCGAACCTGGGCAGTCATCCGGCACCGGACCCCAGCCGGGTTGAAGGCGGCAGGCCCGGCCGGCAAGAGAACCGTCTCCGGGTCACACTTCTGCCCGGGGAACAGTTACCCGCCGAAAATGACAATCGGGCCAAGGTGTTGTCTTGCCGGGATTTGGCGGGATTCGGGCCGAAAGAGGAGTTTAACTATAGTTATACAGAGGGGCTCCTCCACACTTCTCCGACCCACCGCATCTTCTCCCCTGGCTTGCGAAACCCGGCCTGCAACCGGCTGGAAGACACTATCCGGCCCCGCCTGTTCGCCTCCCGCGTGTTGCGCTTCACTGTAGAACCCGCAGCTGATGTCAATAATCTCTTATTGCGTCCCCGGAATTACGCCCCGGAGTTTCGATGCGGCGGCCGTCGGGGTCATAGACCTCGGTGTTGGGCAAGGATTCCATCAGCCGGGAGAGGGCGGCCAGGCGCAGGTGGGTGGGAAGTTCTGGCGTCGGTACCGGGTAGGTACGTTCTTCGTGGATTCCGGCCTGGGGTAGTGGAATGACCGGTATGCTCAGCCACACGTCGTACGTATCGTACGCCCCGGTGGTCAGGTGTTCGACGTTCGGCCCATACGGGCCGTTACTCGGCACCTGCATCCAGTCGGTGCTGTCGGCCCAGCAGTAGCCGGGCTGATCCGGTTTGCGCTTCAGGAAGTAGAGATTGCAGTTCCAGGTTCCTGGTGGGATGGCGACGCTGAGCTCGTGGATGTACGGCTCCAGCGTACCCTGGGGCGGGTGTTCGTTGATAGTGTCGACGAGCAGGTAGCGGCCGTCGTTGAACAAGGTGAATACCTCAAGTGGGCCTTCCCGCCCCGTCCGGTCAGCCAAATTGTACGCCGTGACGTTGCTCTGCGCGCCGGCGGTGATGGTAGGTGGGTAGTTGATTGATGGGGGGATGTTGCTGGGTATCAGGCTTCCCGGCAGGCGCGTTTCACCCTGCGACTGCCCGGTGGAGTTGAAGACCCGGACAATGGCGGTGTCGTCTTCGGTGAAGTCGCCAGTTGCTCCTGCGAGGTCGGCCCTACCTTGGCCAGTCAGCGCAACCGAGTCGAGCTTCAGACCTGTTCTGTCATTCCAAAGCTCCGCGTAGGATCCTGTCGGAGCTTCGCATACCTGATTCTGGAAGTACCAGGCCGATTTCGCAGGCGCGACCAGAAGGGACAGAGCGACAACGATGAACGCGGTGCGGTGCAACCCAAGCATCTGCTACAGCCCCACCACGCGGGCGGTCTGCTTGCCGGCCGGGGA
>JAFGQF010000074.1 GCA_016935775.1 Caldifarciminota bacterium | reverse complement strand
TCCTGTTCCTTCGGCCAGTCCTTCATCCAGCCCTCCGGGGCGGCGTCGCGCCACAGGTCCATCGCCAGGTAGCGCTTGCCCAGCTCCCGCAGGACCGGGGAGATGTCCTCGCGCGTCTTGTCCTGCCTCAAGAGCTGCAGCACCCGCGTCAGCAGCAGCTCGTGCAGCAGCCCGTTGAAGTTCATCATCCCGACGTACTGGTTACGGGTCCAGACCGCGTCGTACAGGTCCTTGCCGCCGGGCCTGATGAACGAGTACAGGCTCTCGCGGCAGTCAACGGTGATGTTCAGCCAGTCGCCGTTCCAGTACGCCAGGTCGGGCGCGTCGCCCCCGGCCGGGCAGACCACGTCCGCGCCCTTGAGCTCCACGGGCCGGTAGGCCTTGACGAACACGCTCACCCCGCGCTTCACCGCCCGGCCGACGTCGGGGCGGAGCTTTTCCAGCGGTCCCGGGAACGCGTCGAGCAGCACCGCCCGCTCGGCGCCCGCGAGCAGCGCTCGCACCCGCGAGAAGACCTGCTCGACGCTCGTCAGCCGGAAGATGCCGCCCTCGACCGGCGCGGCGTCGATGTCGGCCATCTCCCGCTCCAGCTCGCGCTGCTTCTCCTCCAGTTCGCGCCGCCGGTTCTCCAGGTAGACCCCGACCGGCAGCGCCGAGTAGGTCTTGGTCCGCGAGCTGTCGTCCAGCAGCACCAGGCCCCGGGTCCGCAGCGAATCCAGCGCCTTGTAAGTGTTGGGCGCCGGCTTGCCGATCATCTGCGCCAACCGGTACCCGGAAGCGCACGGCTCCCGGACCAGCGCCAGGTACACCTCGGACTCCAGCCCGGACAGGCCGACCTCCTCCAGCATCCGCCCGGCACGACTGTTCATCTCAACTCCTTGGTTATTTGTCTTATACAACTCATAGTTGCACTATACTACTAATATTCTGCCAGCTGTCAAGAGAAAGTCGGGCCTGCGGCGCAATTCCTGTAAGCCCTTGTCGAAAATGATGTTAGGCCGACGGTGCGCCGGCAATCCGGCGTCGTTGTCGCTCCTCGTTCCGACAGGGGGTTGGAAAACGGGCGCCCCGCGCAGGGGCGGGGCGCCGTCAGCCTGCTCGGTAGACGCTCAGGAACCGGGCTTGTTGATGCCTCTTATCATTATCTTCAGCCGCTCGACCTGCTCGCTCGGCTTCGGCGCCATGAACCGGAACCACTCTTCTTGCCGCGACTCGAGGTTGACCTGGCGCCAGCCCCACGGGTCGTCGAGCTGGACCCCGCCCTCGTCGTAGAACAGCACCTTGAGCTTGCCGCCGATCGGCATGTGCCAGCCGTTCTTCAACAGCACGTTGACGAACAGCACCCCGTCTTTCACTTCTTCCTGCACGTCCATCACCCGGATGTCGTTGGCCAGGAAGATGTTGTCCACCTGCCAGCGCCGCGTGCCGGTCTCGCGGTTGATGGTCACCGAGTTGATCCGGGCGCTGCACGCCGCCAGCGCCAGCACCGCCAGCGCGATTGCAGTAACCGCCATCGTTCGCCGTTTCATCCATTCCTCCTGTTATCGGTAATCGTAGAACTCATCGGCCAGCCCGGCGACGATGAACCGGGCGCGGTCGTCGCCCAGCGCCCGCCGGTATTCACCCTCAAGCGGGTAGCGGCAGGTGCCGAGCACCCCGCCGTAGCGGCTGTGGAAGACCAGCTCGACCTCCCCGGTGCCGGCCGGTATCGCCAGCCGCCGCACCGACACCGCCACCGGCGCGTAACCCCACGCCCGCTTGTCGCGGTTCTCCTCTTCCTTGCCCAGCAGCAGCTCGTCAACGAACCAGGCCAGTTCGTCGCCCGACCCGCCGAGGAACCGGTCGCCCAGCAGCGCGGCCAGCAGCCGGACCCCGGCGCGCGCGGCCCGTGCCCCGGCCTCCTGTGTCTGCTTGCGCGCCAGCTCCTCTTCGGTCAGCCTAACCTCGAAGTTGTCCACGTAGTCGGGCAGCACCGCGAGCTCTCTTCCGCCGGCGCGAACCACTGTCCGGCCCATCGAACTCGGAAACTGGTGGTCGACATGGACAAGCAGCTCGACGCTGTCCGGCCCGGTTACCGCCTCGCCCTGCGCGAGCCGCTCCACCCGGGCGATGAGCTCGTCGGCGTCAATCGGCCCGTGCCGTCCCGCGAAGCCTATTTCGCGCAGGCCCCGGTACTCCAGCAGCGCGTCGTCGTACATCCCGAGCCGCTCGTAGGTCAGCCCGGCGTAGTAGTTCACCAGCGGCAGCTCGGACGCCCCCTGGTCGCGCAGGCGCAGTTTCTTGAACTCAACCAGCGCGCCGTCGGGGTCGTCATCGAACAGGTAACAGAGCGCCAGGTAGAAGTGAACCAGCTCGCGCTCGCGCTTGGTCAGCCGGTAGACCGTCCGGCTGTCCGCCACCAGCCACTGCAGCACCTTGGCCGCCTCCGGGACATTGCCCTCGTCCACCCGGCAGGCGGCGGTGAACGCCCTGCGGGCGCTCTCGATGTCGCGGCCGTAGAAGCTCGCCACCGCGTAGCTGAGCACCGACAGCACGTAGCTATTGTCCTTCTGCTCGAACCGCCGCTCCATCAGCTCGCGGTAACGCTCGGCCGCCGGGGCGTAGGCCAGGTCGGCGAAATACTGCCTGGCGGGCGGGCGGGCCGCCGGCCCGCTCGCCGTGCACCCGGCCAGGAGCAGCGCGGCCAGCGCGCAGGCGGCAAGTCGGCGCGGAACGGTCATCGGCCGGGACTCAGTCGTACCAGCCCCTGGTGCTCGACTTCTTGATTTCCTTCTCTTCGGCCCAGACGATTTCCGAGGTCCGGGTATCCACCAGCCGCATCGTCAGGTTGTAGTACTTCAGCTCCTTGGACGGGCTCACCTTCTCGATGCTGTACAGGTCGCCGGTCAGGAAGTAGTCGGCCCCGACCAGGCTGCCGAGCCGGACCGCGCCCTCGACGTCGATCCGCTGGCTCTCGACCAGGGCAATCTCCTGCGCCTGCTTTTTCAGCAGCTCCCGGTCCACGACCCGGAACTTGCCGAGCTTGACCAGCTGGACCATTATCTTGTCGGCGATGCCCTCGGTGTCGACGTGTTGCGAGGTCCGGTTGCCGATGCGCAGGAACGCCAGCACCGGCTTGCCCTCGCTGCCGCTCACCTCGGCCTCAGACAGCGACAGCACCATCTTCTCGGTCAGCATCTTCATGTCGGTGTCGGTGTAGTCCGCGTCCCACTCGGTCACTTCATCGGGCCGGACATAGCTGGTCGTCGCGCAGGCCAGCACCAGGCAGGCCAGCACCGCCGCCAGCATCACTCCCGCTCGCTTCATCTCGACTCCTTCTTGGTTTGCCGGCCTCTTGACCGGGCTACTTCAACTCCTCGGCCATTGTCGCGGTGAACGCTCGCGCGATGGCGGTCGCGGTCACCGGGTCATCGGGCTCGTACAGCACCCAGAGCAGTGTCTTGTCCTCGGGAACGTCCACCACCGACAGCGAGGCGATGGCAATCCGGACCGTCCGGTACTCGAACTCGCCCGGCGGCTCGGTCACCACCGTACCGGTCACCAGCGTGTTGGCGCCGACCGAGCGGGCGACCTCGAGCGGGTCGGCGCCGCGCTCGCGGCGCGGCTTGCCGAAATCGTTCTCGTCCGGGTAGCGGACCCTGATTCCGCGGGACAGCAGGTTGATGGTGATGACGTCTTCGGCCACCCGGGTGATGAAATGGTCGTCGCCGGTCAGCACCACCGCCACCTCGCCGATCATCGCCAGCTTGCCGGCCGCGTCCTCGTGAACGAACTTGGTCGCCGGCAGGTCCGCGGCCACGGCGGCCGCCAGCACCAGCGCGGTTGACAGCGTCAGGATTCGATTCATGGCTGAGCTCCTCTTAGGAGGACGATAGCCGCCCGGCGGCGGTTGTCAACCGGCCGATTGACACGCCCGGCCGCGCCGCTATGCTGGCCCGCAATGACCCCAGACTGGAGCAACCGATGAGCAAACACTCGGACCTCAGCGCTGCCGCCGCCAAGGCGCGGGAGAAATTTGACAGGAACCGCGAGACCTGCCTGATGATCATCGACCGGCTTCCCGAAGCACTGGCCGCTTTTCTGGAGTGCGACCCGGCGTTCGTCACCATTCACTCGCCCAAGGTCGCGCCCGGGCCGGAAAACGCCTGCCGGGCCGCCGAAGCCGCCGAGCTCGGGTCGGACCATGCCTGGCACTTCCAGCTCGCGGTCGCGCTCGGCCAGTCGCCCGATGCGCTGCCCCGTGATGTCTGCGTGTTCGCCCTCAGCGTCGGGCCGCTCCGCCTCGGCTTCGAGCTGTTCCTCAAGGGCAAGCACCAGAAAGTCGTGATGGGCAACCCGGACGAACCAAAAAAGGCCCACGACGCGCTGTTCACGATAATCAGCGACCTTATCCGGCTCAAGTACCACGAGGAGTTCCTGCTCTACGAGCCGCAGGTAACCCGGCGCCCGCTGCCCTAGGCGAGACGCCGGGCCGGTTGACGCCGCCGGGCCGGGCGGCTAGACTTGCTTGTTCGGCGCAATCCCGGAATGTCAGCGAACCCGGCCGGGTGCCGGGCGGTTTACGCAAAGGAGAGAAGCATAATGAGCAGGCCCACAATCGCCGTCGCCGGGTTACTGCTGGCGATGCTCGGCGTTGCCGCGGCGGGCTGGACCGGCATCGGTCCGTCGGGCGGGCCGATATACTCGGCCGCGACGGTCGCCGGCGGCAACCCGGCGCTCCACATCGCCACGACCAACACCAGCTACCCGCTGCTGAGGTCCACCGACGCCGGCGCGAGCTGGCAGCCCCACGGCGCGAACCTCACCAACTACCCGCGCAAGCTCGTCGCCCACCCGACCGACCCGAACAGGCTCTACGGCATCGTCAGCTCGCAGTTCTACCGCACCACCGACGGCGGGCTCACCTGGACCCAGAGCTCGCTCGGCTCGAACACCAACGGCAACGATATCATCATCAACCCGCTCAACCCGCAGACCATCTACGTCCCCTGCTACAAGTACATCAACTCGGCCTGGAAACCGGCCTCGGTCAAGTCCACCGACGGCGGCCAGACCTGGACCGCGACCCAGGTGGACACCGTCACCACCTCGACCATCTACTCGGGCGCGATCGACCCGGTGGACACCACCGTCATCTACATCGGCGTCTACTGGAACAGCACGACCGCGGTCTATAAGTCCACCGACTGCGGCCAGACCTGGGCCCGCAACCAGTTCCCGACCAGCGCCTACTACGTCTACTCGATGATGGTGGACCCGGGCGACCACGATGTCGTCTTCGCCGGCACGCTCTACGGCGTCTACCGCTCGACCGACGCCGGCGTCACCTGGACCCGGCAGAGCACCAACAACTACAACTACCAGCTCGCCTTCGCGCCCGACGACTCAAGCTGGATGTACTCGGCCGCCTACTCCCGGCTCTACCGCTCGTCCGACCGCGGCCTGACCTGGACCACCGCCACCGCCTTCCCCGGCACCCAGATAAGGACGGTGATGGTCCGGCCCGGCGAGCCGGGCGCGGTCTACTGCGGCTCGACTGCCGGGATGTTCAAGTCTACCGACCGCGGCCAGACCTGGAACGAAATCAACTCCGGGATCGTCGTCGGCCGAATCCCGACGGTTTCGGTCTCGCCCCACGAACCGGCCACGGTCTGGGCCGAGTTCATCGACAACGACATCTACCGGACCACCAACGACGGCCAGACCTGGGAGCCGGCCGAAACACCGCTCTCCTGCGGCAACGTCTG
>JAFGQF010000294.1 GCA_016935775.1 Caldifarciminota bacterium | reverse complement strand
GGCCTGGGCACCTACCTGTTTCTCCGGGAGCGGGAAACTGCGGTGCTCCCGGCGATGCTGGGCGGAATCGCCTACATGTTCGCCGGCAGCCTGCTGACTTTGACCTATGCCGGTCACGACGGCCGGCTCATCGGCTGCGCGCTGATGCCGGTGGCTCTCTTCTTCGTCGAACGCGGCATGAACCGCCGCACGCTGCTACCCTTCCTGCTGGCGGGCCTGATGATCGCCCTCCAACTGCTCTCCGGCCACGTCCAGAAAGTCTATTACACCCTGCTGATGCTCATCGCCTGGTTCGCCTGGCGCTGGGTCGGGATAATCCGGCAGGAGAAGTCCGCCGGGCTCGCAGTCCGGCTGGCGCTGTTCTTCGCCGCCGGGATGGCGCTCGGCGCGGCCCTGTCGGCGGTCCAGTACCTGCCGATATTCGGCAACATGCCCTACGCCGCGCGCGGCAGTGAGCGCGGCTACGAGTACGCCACCTCGTGGTCGATGCCGATCCGTGAAACGCTCGACCTGCTTTCGCCCCAATTCTCGGGAATCCTCGACCAGTACCACGGCACCAACCCCTTCAAGCTGCACAGCGAGTACATGGGACTGCTGCCGCTGCTGTTCGCGGTGGTCGGCATCATCCGCGGCTGGCGCCGGGGCGGCACGAGATTCTTCCTCGTCGCCTTCATTGTCGCCCTGCTGATGGCCTGGGGCGGCAACACGCCTTTCTACCGCCTGCCCTACCTGCTCCTGCCCGGCCTCAGCAAGTTCCGCGGCCCGGGGATGATATTCTTCCTAGCGTCGTTCTCGCTCGCCGCGCTCGCGGCCGCCGGCTTCGAGCGCACGCTCGGCTGGTTGCGCCGGCGCCGCGGCACGGGGCCGCGTGCGGCCCTGCTGGCCGCAGTCGCCCTCGCGGTGGTGATGACGCTCGACATCGGCCTGTCGCTGCACCTCTGGGACCATCAACGGGGCTACATCCGCGGCGTGCCCCCACCCGAGCAGTACTTCGCCCCGGACGAGGCAATCGCCTTCCTTAAACAGGACACCTCGCTCTACCGGGTGATGCCGATGAACTACGAGCGGTCCGACAACGGCGTCCTGATGGGCCACGGAATCCAGAGCGCCGGCGGCCAGCTGCCCAACCCGCTCCAGAACTACCAGGACTTCATCGGCTCGGGCTCAAGCGTGATGTTCCAGGCCGGCAACCTGGTCCAGCCCAACTTCATGAACCTGTTGAACGTCAGGTACGTGATCGGCCTCACGTTGCCCGAAGACGACTCGCGCTACGACGAGCGCAGCCGCCAGGCAATCCGCCAGCTCCGCGCCTTCTTCGCCCAGCCCCGTTTCCGGCCCGAGTTCATCGGCAACCAGTACACCGTCTACCGCAACCTCACCGCCCTGCCCCGGGCTTTCTTGGTCGGCGATTTCCGGGTCGAGCCTGACCGCGACCGGGTAATCGAGACCCTGCGCGACCCTGGTTTCGACGCGGCGCGCATCGCGCTGGTCGAGTCCGACCCCGGGTTCGCATCCGACCCGGACACGACGCCTCCCGGCAGAGTCGAGGTCGCCGCGTACGACGCAAACCGCATCCGGCTGTCCGCGACGCTCGACCGGCCCGGCCTGCTGGTGCTGAGCGAGAACTGGCACCCGGCCTGGAAGGCGCGAGTCAACGGCCGGGACGCGACGGTGTTGAGGGCGTTCCACACGCTGCGCGCGGTTCCGCTGGAGCCCGGCCGGCACGAAGTCGAATTCGCCTACCGCTCGCCCCACTACCGGGCAGGCGCCCTTGTTTCGCTGGTGGCCCTGCTGCTCCTGCTCGCGACGATCGTCGTCAGCGCGGTCGGGACTCGACGCCGCGGCCGGCCGGCTTGACTGCCTGGACAGGACTCCTAGAATCGCTCCGTGAGGTTGCGCGCCGGACCGGCACTGGCCCTGCTCATCCTGCCGGCGGCGCTGCCGGCCGCCTACAGCGATGTCGCTCTTGATTCAATAATCCAGCCGCGCGGGACAATCGACTCGGGGATGGCAACGGTCCCGCTGGCCGCGGTTCGCAACAACGGCAGTGCCGCCGAGGTCTTCGAGGTCAGGCTGATGATCGGGTCCGGCTACTCGGAAACCAGGTCCGTCACGCTGCCCGCCGGCCAAACGAGCGTGGTCACCTTCCCCGAGTGGTCTGCCGGCCCGGTGGGCCGGCTGCCGGTGGTCGCGGTGACCCTGCTCGCCGGCGACCAGAACCCGTCCAACGATACCTCGGTCGGGCAAGTCGAGGTTACGCGCCTGCCCCCGCACGACCTGAGCGTCATCGACATTCTCTCTCCTCCGGTGGTCTCCCGGGCCGGCGAAATCATCGCCCCGCGGGCGCTGGTCCACAACCGCGGCGCCGCAATCGAACGTTACTTCGATGTCCGGATGCGCATTCCGCCGCTCTATGACCGGACCGTCACCGTCGAATCGTTGGCGTCCAACTCGGCGGTCGAGGTCACATTCCCCGACTGGACTGCGGTCGCCGGCCTGTACATCGCGAGTTGCTCGACCCGGCTCGCTTCAGATTCCAGGCCCGGAAACGACCAGCAGCAGGTCTCAATCCAGGTGCTGCAACCGCTCCTCCTTTTCATCGAACGCGACCAGTCGGGCCTGATCCGGGCGGGCGAAACTCGGGACTACGACTTCTATGCCGAGATCCAGGGAAGCGCCGGCGACATCGTGGCCCTCCTGCCGGTCGCCGCGCCGCCGGGCTGGAGCGCCGAACTCTTCGACTCGACCGGCACCGACCCGCTCCGGGACAGCGACAACGACGGCATCCCGGACCTCGGCTTCCTCGACCCGGACTCTCGATGTCCTTTCCGGCTGCGGGTGCGAGCGCGCGCCGCGCTTGCCGGCGACACTGCCGCGCAGACCGAGGAACGGCTGGTCGTCCAGGGCTTCGCCCGGGCCGAAAGCCTGGTCGCCGACAACGCCGTCATCGCGCTCACCCTGGTCCCCGACTTCGAAGTCCACAACTACCCCAATCCCTGCGAGGACGCGACCCGGTTCGTCATCGGGCTGCCCGAACCGGGCACGGTCAGCCTCGCAATCTACGAACGTTCCGGCAGGCTCATCGCCCGGATCTTGGACGGGCGCGAACTGGACGCCGGCGCCCACGTTTTCCGCTGGACAACGACATCCGCCGGGGGCGAGCGCCTGGCGCCCGGGACTTACCATTACGTGGTCGACTACGAAAATGACAACGCGTTCGAACAGGCAACCGGCCGGCTGGTAGTATCGAGGCCCTGATGACGGGCGTTATCGTCCTCGCGCTGACCGGGGTGCTCGGCTTCGGCACGAGCGGCACGCCGGTCTTGACGCTGCTCCGCAACGGTCCCGGCCCGCGGCCCGCGGCGATGGGCGAAGCCTGGACCGCCCTGGCCGACGACGCGTCCGCGCTCCACTGGAACCCGGCCGGCCTCGGCCAGCTGCGCGACTACCGGCTCGCCGCGCAGCACCACGAGTGGTTCGGTTCGACCCGGGACGAACTGGTCCAGCTCGCTTTCCCGGCCGGCGCCGGCGCGCTCGCGCTCCAGCTGCTCTACAGCGGCGAGCGGGACATCGAGTACTGGAACGAACGCAACGAGCCGGGCGGTACCTTCTCGACCTGGACGACGCTGGCCGGCATCGGCTACGGCGGCACCATCGCCGGCCGCTGGCATCTGGGCCTCGGGCTCAAGGGCGTCTACCAGTCCCTCCACACGTCAAGCGGGTATGGCGGCGGGTTCGACATCGGGTTCCTCGGTCGGCCCCTTGACTTCCTGAGCGTCGGCGTCGCCGGCCGCAACTTCGGCGTGGTCCGCTATCCCGGCGCCTGGGAAGAGATGCCGGCCGAGGTCGGGGTCGGCGTCCGCGGCCGCTGGCGCGAGCTGGTCGGCACGCTCGACGGAGTGCTGCCGCTCGACGGCAGGCTCGAATACCGGGCCGGCATCGAGTACCGGCCGGTCCGGCTGCTGGCCCTGCGCGCCGGCTACCGCACCGGTCCGGCCGACATCGGCTCGCTCGGCTGGCCCGGAGGACTGACCGCCGGGCTTGGGCTCGAGGCCGGCGGCATCGGACTCGACTACTCGGTAGCGCCCAACGGCCCGCTCGGGACAATCCACCGGCTCGGCATCGAAGCCCGCATCCCGCGTCGCGGCGATGGCATCGTCCACATCCGGACGCTTGACCGGCCGACAATGCAGCCGTTGCGGGCGCGGGTGGTGCTCGAGGGCGTGACCGAGCTGGCCGCCGACACCCGCCGGGACGGCAAGCTGACGGTCACCGGCCTGCTGCCCGGCCGACTGCTGATCCGCACCGCCTGCCCCGGCTACGAACCGCGCATCGACACCCTGCACGTGCTCGGCGACCGCGAGCAGTACGCGACGCTTGCGCTGACGCCGCTCGAGTACGGTACTGTCTGGGGAACTCTCTACGACGCCGCGACCGGCCAGCCGATCGGCGGCACGATCGTCTATCGCGGCCCGGTCTACGGCGAGCAACTGGTGCCCGGGAACACCGGTTCGTTCGCGCTGCGCGACCTGCCGGCGGGCCGCTACCGGTTCGAAGCCTTCGGTCCGGAATCCGACTGGCTGCCGCAGTCCTGCTCCCTTGACGTTGTTCCGGGCGCAATCACTGAACGCAGCTTCCGGCTTGCAAAATAGCCCTCTCTCCCCGGCCGCGAAGGAGAATTGACAGAGTTCCCAGCGCAAACTACCCGGGTCGTTCAACGAGAATCGTCGAAAAACCCTTGACAAGAAACCATTCCGGCCTACTATGAGCTACCAACAAAGGAGGTCCGATGGCAGTAGCGAAGAAGAAGCCCGCCAAGAAGAAGGTCGCCAAGAAGAAGGTGACCAAGAAGCCGGCGAAGAAGGCCCCGGCCAAGAAGAAGGCTGTCAAGAAGGTTGCCAAGAAAAAGACCCCGATGAAGAAGAAGGCAGCCAAGAAGCCGGTGAAGAAGGCCGCCAAGAAGAAGGTGGCGAAGAAGAAGTCGCCGGCGAAGAAGGCCCCGGCCAAGAAGAAGCCGGCCAAGAAGGCGCCGGCCAAGAAGAAGAAGTAGCAGGCGCTCAGTCTGCCGGAGGGGGGCCCAGGCCCCCCTCTCGTTTTCCGGACCGCTTTTCTGTCGCTTCCCCTCCCGCTATAATCCGCCGGTGAACCAGGACCCGCCGGCAACCGGCCTCGAACCGCTGCTCGACCGCTGCGCCGTCTTGCTCGGGCTCGACCGGCTCGTTGCCCGGCTGCGCTCAGCGCCGCTCACGCGCCTCGGCGGAGCGCCGCCCGGGCTGCGGCCGTTGCTCGCGGTCGCGGTTGCCGAACGACTCCAACAGCCGGTCGTCCTCGCCCTCGACGATGACGACGCCGCCGCCGAAGCCGGTATCGAGGTTGCCCAACTGCGCCCGGGCTTGCCGCGCGCGATCGTCACGGCCGACTCGCTGGCACTCGATGACCTCATCGCCGGGCTTCCTGCCGCCGGCCCGGCGGTAATGGTCACCGCCGCTTCGACCCTGCTCGAACCGGTGCCGGTGCCGTTGCCCCCCGCGCAGCGGTCGCTGACCCTGGCGGTCGGGACTCCGGCGGACAGCGAACGCGTCACCGGCTGGCTCGAAGACGCGGACTATGAACGAACCGACCTCGTCACCGAAACCGGCGAGTACGCGGTGCGCGGCGGCATCATCGACGCCTGGCCCGACGGCGCGGGCGAGCCGCTGCGCTGCGAACTGCTCGACGATGCGGTGCTGTCGCTGCGCCGCTTCGACCCGCTCACCCAACGTTCGACCGGCACGCTCTCGGGCGTGACGGTGCGCACGCGCCGGCGGCCGCCACCGGGCGACCGGCGGCTGCACGAACTGCTGGCCGACGGTGCGGTCGTGCTGTCGGTCGCGCCGCTCGAAGTCGCCCGACCGCTGGCGGTCTTCGACGACGGTCCCGGCCCCGACGCAAACCTTGACTGCCGGCCGGTCGAAAGCTACCTCGGCAACCTCGAACTGCTCGGCCGCGACCTCGCCGCGTCCGGCCACGACTGCATCGTCGTCAGCTCGGACGCCGGTGGCCGCGACCGGCTGCGGGTGGCGCTGGGCGAGAAGCCCGCGTACCTCGTCGGCCGCTACGGCGCCGGCTTCGCCTGCCCGGCCGCGAGACTCACGGTGCTAACCGAGCGCGAGGTCTACGGCCGGCCGCTGCGCCGCACGGTGCGCCACCGATTCCGCGGCCTGCCGGTCGACAACCTCGTGACGCTCCGGCCCGGCGACCTCATCGTCCACGTTGACTACGGCATCGGCCGGTTCGACGGCACCGAACGTGTCACCCGCAACGGGGTCGAGAAGGACTATCTCGTGCTCAGCTACGCCGGCCGCGACCGCGTGCTCGTGCCGGTCGAGAACCTCGGGCTGCTCGACCGCTACGTCGGCGCGGGCGACGCCTCGCCCCGGCTCGACCGCATCGGCGGCCGCTCCTGGCTGCTGGCCAGGGCCAAGGCGGCGCGCGCCAGCGCCGAGTACGCCGCCGAACTGCTCGACATCCAGGCCCGGCGGGCGGTCGCCAGCGGCTTCCGCTTCACCACTGACGGCGAGTGGCAAGAGGCGGTCGCCGGGTCGTTCCCCTATGACGAGACCCCGGACCAGGCCCGCGCCATCGCCGCCGTGCGCGAGGACATGGCCGGCGCCAAGCCGATGGACCGGCTGGTCTGCGGCGACGTCGGCTACGGCAAGACCGAGATCGCGCTCCGCGCCGCGGTCAAGGCGGTCGAGAACACCAAGCAGGTCGCCGTGCTCGTGCCGACGACCATTCTCTGCTACCAGCACTACGACAGTTTCCGGCGCCGGCTCGCGGGCTTCCCGGTCCGGGTGGAGATGCTGTCGCGGATGGTCTCGGCCGCGCGCCGGCGCGAGGTGCTCGCCGGGCTGGCCGACGGCCGGGTAGACATCGTCGTCGGCACCCACGGCCTGCTCGCGCCATCGGTTCGCTACCGCGACCTCGGCCTGCTCATTGTCGACGAGGAGCAGAAGTTCGGGGTCAAACAGAAGGAGCGCATCAAGCAGGTCAAGGCCGCGGTCGACATCCTCACCCTGACCGCCACCCCGGTACCGCGCACGCTCTACCTGGCGCTGTCCGGGCTGCGCGATATCTCGACCGTCCACACCCCGCCGCCCGGCCGGCGCGAGGTATTGTCCGAGGTCTCCTCCTGGCACGACGGCCTCGTGGTGGAATACATCGAGCGGGAACTGCGTCGCGGCGGCCAGGTCTTCTTCGTCCACAACCGCATCCGCACAATCGAGGCGTTCGCCGCCCGGCTCCGCCGCCTGCTGCCCGGGCTCGACTTCACGGTCGCCCACGGCCGGATGCCGGCCCGCGAACTCGAGCGGCTCTACCTCGAGTTCGCCACCGGCGAGCACCGACTGCTGCTCTCCACGGCCATCATCGAGTCCGGGCTCGACCTGCCCAACGTCAACACCATCATCATCGACCGGGCCGACACCTTCGGCCTCGCCGACCTGCACCAGCTCCGCGGACGGGTCGGCCGGTCCGGCCGCCAGGCCCACGCGCTCTTCCTGGTGCCGCGCGAGCGGGAAATCACCGCCGACGCGCGCAAGCGGCTCTCGGCCCTGCTCGCCTACTCCCAGCTCGGCGCCGGGTTCAAGCTGGCCCTGCGCGACCTCGAAATCCGCGGCGCCGGCGACCTGCTCGGCCTGCGCCAGCACGGCCAGGTGGCCCGCGTCGGGCTCAATCTCTATGCGAGAATGCTGGGCGAGGCCGCGGCGCGGCTCAAGGGCGAGCAGGTGACGACCGAGCCCGAGCTCGCGCTGGCGCTCACCGCGTTCCTGCCCGCCGACTATGTCCAGGACTCGTTCGAACGGGTCGCGCTCTACCGCCGGCTGCTCGGGCTCGACAGCCTCGCCGAGCTGGCCGAGTTCCGCCTCGAGCTGGCTGACCGGTTCGGCCGCTACCCGCCGGTGGTCGAGAACCTGTTTCGGATCGCCCGGGTGCGAATCCTCGCGCGCCGGCTCGGCCTGCTCAAGGTGGAACTGAAACCGGGCGGCGCCACCGTGGTCGGGCCCGACTCGACCACCCGGTTGGCGGGCGGCATCGAGGAACTGCTCGGCTGGCTCTCAGAGCGGGCCGGCGAGCCCGCTGACCTCGACGCGCCGGCCGCCGGCAACTGACTCCAGCCGCACCCGGACAGCGTCCGCCGGCAGCAGCGCCTCGCAGCGCTCGGCCCACTCGACAAGGCAGACTCCGCCGCCGTCAAAGTACTCGTCAAGTCCAAGCTCGTCCAGCTCGGCGTCGGCCGCTACCCGGTACAGGTCAAGATGGAACACCGGCAACCGGCCGGCGTACTCGGTCGCGATGACAAACGACGGGCTCTTCACCGTCTCGGTCACGCCCAGCCCGGCGCAGACGCCCTTGATCATCGTCGTCTTGCCGCTGCCGAGTTCGCCGTGGAACGCCACCACCGCGCCCGGCCCGAGCCGGCCGGCAAGCCGGCGGCCGAGACTCATCGTCTCGGCCGCGCTGCCGGTCGTGTAGACCAAGCCTGCTAGAGCAGCTCGACGCTCATCGCCGTCGCCTCGCCGCCGCCCAGGCAGATCGCCGCCAGGCCCTTCGCGAGGCCGCGGTTCCTGAGGGCGTGCAGCAGGGTGACGAGGATACGGGCGCCGGAACAGCCAATCGGGTGGCCCATCGAGATGCCGCTGCCGTTGACGTTCAGCTTGCTCATATCCCAGCCCAGCTCCTTGGAGTCGGCCAGCACCTGCGAAGCGAACGCCTCGTTCAGCTCGATCAGGTCGAAATGGTCCAGCCCGACGCCCTGCAGTTCCAGCAGCGTCTTGACAGCCTTCACCGGCGCATAGAACAGCATCTTCGGCTCGACGCTGCCGGTCGAGTAGGCGATGACCCGGGCAACCGGCTTCAGCTCCTGTTCCCGGGCATAGGCTTCGGACGCGAGCACCACCGCCGCCGCGCCGTCGTTGATCGACGACGCGTTGCCCGCGGTCACCGTCCCGTCCTTCGTGAACACCGGTCGCAGCTTCGCCAGCCGCTCCAGCGTCGTGTCGGCCCGCGGTCCCTCGTCGGTGTCAACGACCACCGGGTCTCCCTTGCGCTGCGGGATCGAAACCGGGATGATCTCGTCCTTGAACCTGCCTTCCTTGATGGCCGCGACCGCTTTCTGGTGGCTGCCGAACGCCCACTGGTCCTGCTCCTCGCGGGTTATCCCCGAGTTCTTCGCCGTGAAGTCGCCCAGCTCGCCCATGTGGGTGTCGCCGAAGTGATCCCAGAGCCCGTCGTAGATCATCCCGTCCTGCAGCCTGGCGTCGCCCATCTTCTGGCCGTTGCGCAGGGTCTTCAGGTAGTAGGGCACGTTCGACATCGACTCCTGCCCGCCCGCAACCACCAGCTTCGCGTCGCCGGCCTTGATCATCTGGCAGCCGAGCGACACGGCGATCATCCCCGAGCCGCAGACCTTGTTGACGGTCAGCGCCGGGATTTCGGGCTTGAGCCCGCTGTGCACCGCGGCCTGGCGCGCCGGCGCCTGGCCGATGCCCGCCGGGCAGACGTTGCCCATTATCACGCCGTCCACCGCCGCTGCGTCCGCCCCGGACCGCTTCATCGCCTCCTTGATGGCGATCGCGCCCAGGTCGGGCGCCCGCAGCGACGCCAGCCCGCCCAGGAACCTTCCTACCGGCGTCCGCACCGCCGCCAGTATCACTGTTTCTTTCGCCTTGCCAATCGTCATCGGGTACTCCCTTCTTCGCATTTGCGAGTGACGAATGTCGATTGCCGAATGCTCCCCGCCCGGGAAGCCCGGCCGCAACATCCGCCGGCTATCACTTCCTCTTCCTCGCGGTCTTTCTCGATGCCACGACGATCGCGGTCAGCTGCCCGGCCTCATCACACAGCCGCCCGAGTTCCTTTGACCTGCCTGGCTGAAGCTCGGCCAGCAATTCCAGCCAGTAGGAGGTTTCGTCCGCCTCCTCCTCGACGATTCCCAGCTTGTTGACGAAGTCGGCCCGCGACCGCGCGCGACAGGCGGCACGGTAGTTGGCACCGACCGATGTGGCCGACCGCACCAGCTGGCGCCCGATGACCTGGAAGGCCTGTTCCCGGGGCAGGCCGGCGCAGTACCGGATGACATCAAGGGCGAACCGCCTGGTTCGCTGTGGCAGGTCGGTCTTCATCCGGTCACTTCGGCCCGCAGCATCGCCCCACGTCGCCGCGTCTGATTTCGTCACTCGACATTCGCACTTCACCGTTCGCCGCTTCCCGGTGTCTGTTCATTCGTCACTCGACATTCGGACTTCGCCATTCCGCTTCGGCTCTCCTCGCGTGTCCGCGCATTCGTCACTCG
>JAFGQF010000009.1 GCA_016935775.1 Caldifarciminota bacterium | reverse complement strand
TGTAGGAATCGAACCTACCGGTCCACTTTCGCAGACCATACGGATTTGAAGTCCGCCAGGCACACCAGCACCCATCCGCCTCCGCAAATCCGGCAATCCCGAGCCCGGTAACGCCTCGGTCAATCGCTCAACGCTGGACCACCAGCTTGCGGCCCACCTCCTGGCCATCCTGCGACAGCTTCAGGAAGTAGACCCCGGCCGGCAACGGGCGCGTGTCGAGCTGGACGGCCGCCACGGCGCCCCCGGTTCGCGCCATGAAGCGCTGCTCGGGCAGCACCAGCGAACCGGCAACGTCGTACATTCTCAGCTTCGCCGGCCCGGCCCCGGGCAGCGCCAGCCGCAGCAGCGCCCGGTCACGCACCGGGTTCTGGCCCAGCGCCATCCCGAATTCGCGCGGGACCAACGGCTCCTGCCCGGCCAGCCCGGTCGTGTCGCCCCAGACGAGAATCCGCGCGCTGGCCGTGTCGTTCCACGGCCGCTCGTCGCCGCGCAGTTCCAGGCGCAAGCGCAGCAGGGCCGTGCCGATCCTGTCCGGATGCCAGGCGGCGAACTCGACGGTATCCGTGGCGCCCGCCGGAAGGCTCACCCAGAGGCTGTCGAAGTGTTCATCGGCCCAGCCGATGCTGAGCCGCAGCCAGCAGCTGTCGGCGTTCAGCGCCCAGTTGCGCAACACGACCGGGAGCGCCAGCGAGTCGGCGACATTGAGCGACTCGGGCGCCAGCGCCCGAACGACACCGATATCGTGCAGCAGTTCACGATACTTCAACAGCACGATATCGTAGTCGCTGGCATCGTCCTCGCTCGTGCCGAGAACATAGATGTGACCGTCGGGCTGGGGCAGTACCCGGCAACCCCACTCTTCCAGGCTTGTCGGCGCGTTGTCGTAGCCAACCGCGGCAAACGTGTTGCCGAGGGTGTCCAGCTTGACAGTCAGGAGGTCGTAGTCGTTCATCAGATGGTCGCCGTAGCCGACAACGAACGCCTGGCCTAACGAGTCGACCCGGACGTGAACACCGCCGTCCTCGTATCCGTCGTAGTCGTGGCGCGAAACCCACTGCTGCACTCCGTCCGGCGTGTAGCGAACCGTCGTCACGTCGTAGTCGGTCGAGTCGTCGATGCTGGTGCCGGTGACGATGATATTGCCGGCGGCGTCCGCCGTCATCGCCAGCAACAAGTCCTCGTCGTTGGCCGGGTAGCGATTGTAGGCACGGGCCCAGACCGAATCCCCGACCGGGTTGTACTTCATCGTGAAGTACTCGTAGTCGCGGTTGTCGTCGTAAACGTAACCGCCGACGATGACCGTCGAGGTGACCGGGTCCCAGACGATGTCGGTCCCGTAGTCGTCGTAGACCCACGGGTAGTAGTTCTTGCGTCGGGTCCAGTGGCGCGTCCCGTCGGGCCGGTATCGGATTGTCGTGATGTCGTAGTCGGTGCCATCGTCGTAGCTGTAACCGGTGATGTAGATGGCGCCCGCGCCGTCCGAGCAGATGGCGATCGCGACGTCCTCATCTTCCTCGGGCGTCCGGTCGTAGAAGCCCATCCAGGCGGTGCCGCCGGTGGCGGTGTCGTGGGCGATCGTGCAGTAGTTCAGGTTCCAGAACGAGTCGGTCACGAAACCGGTCACGACGACCCGTCCGGCGCCGTCGAGGCAAATATCCAGCGCCGCATCGTCGAAATCGCCGACGTGGTCGTAGCAGGCGAGCCACGCCGAGTCGCCGTCAGGCCCGTACTTGATAGTGACCATCCCCATGCCACGACCCGACTGGTGGAAGCTCCAGCCGCAGACGTAGACATTGCCGTTCGGGTCGATGGTCATCGCCGCGGCCGAGTCGTCGTTGTTCTGCGCGCCATTGTGAACCGCGGTCCAGAGCCGCTCGCCCGCGCTGGAGTACTTCTGCAGGATGATGTCGGTGAACAGGCCGCCGGTGTAGCCGGTGCCGAGCACGTAGACATTGCCGGCCGGGTCAACGGCCATGTCGGCCGCCCAGTCTTCATCAAGGCCGCCGCCGTCGAAACGCCGGGCCCAGGTCGTATCGAGCTCGGCGAACGCGAACGAAGACAGCAACGCCGACAGGATGACCGCTGCCAACACAGGATGACTATTCTTCATCGCACCTCCTCTTGGTTCGGAATGTAAGACTATATCGGTCAGGGCTCGGACTGTCAATTGCCCGGCGAAGTGGTTGACGCGCCGCGTGGCGCTGTTAGCCTGTGGGGTGAACCGGCCCGACTACGAAGCGGCCCGGGATGACTTCCTCGCGCATCTCGCGGGCGAGCGGCGCCTTTCACCCCACACCATCCGCAGCTACCGGGTTGACCTCGACCAGTTCTTCGAGTACTGCCGCGACCGGCTCGACGCGATGCCGCTCATCCGTGTCGGCCATCCCCAGGTACGCGACTTCCTCGGACTGCTGCTCCGCTGCGGCTACGAACGCCGCACTGCCGCCCGCAAGCTCTCGGCTGTCAAGTCCCTGTTCCGTTTCCTGGCGCTCACCGGCCGCATCCCGGCCAACCCGACCCGCAACGTCAAGGGACCACGTCTCGAACAACGACTGCCGGGCTTCCTTTCGCAATTCGAAGTCGCGCGCGCCCTCGACATCCCGGGCGACGACGAACGCTCGCTCCGCAACAAGGCGATAATGGAGGTTCTCTACGGGGCCGGGCTGCGCTGCGCCGAGCTCGTCGGGCTGAACCGGGACGACGTGGACTTCCACGCCGAGATTCTCAGAGTCAAGGGCAAGGGCGGCAAAGAACGGCTCGTTCCGCTGGGTTCCCACGCTCGCGACGCACTGCGCGCCTACCTGGAACAGCCCGACCGCCAACGCCGAGCGGGACCGGCTCTGTTCCTGAATCCGCGCGGCAACCGGCTGTCTGCGCGCTCGGTCCAGACCATCGTCCGTCACTGCCTCGCCGACATCGCCGAGGAAACCGCCCGGCACCCCCACGCCCTGCGCCACGCCTTCGCTACCCACCTGCTCGAGCGGGGCGCCGACCTCAAGTCGGTCCAGGAACTGCTCGGCCATGCCTCGCTGTCGTCAACCCAGGTCTACACCCACCTCTCGGTCGAACGGCTGCGCAAGGTCTACGACCGGGCACACCCGCGTTCGGGCTCGAACCGCTGACCGACTCAGCGCAGGGTTTCCAGCAGGAAACGGAAGGTATCGCCGGACGGCGGTGCGGCCGGCACCGGCAGCGGGTATGCCGGCCGGGATGAACGGTAGAACAAGCCGATCGGTATCCTCTCTCCCCACTCGCGGGCGAGGTCGAAAGCCAACTCGCGGTTGGTCGGGTCGTACTCGTCGGCAAGCTCGTAGACCCGCTCCCGGTACCACTGGCCGGTGTTGACCCGGTTGAAACTCACGCAGGGCTGGAGGATTTCGACCAGCGCGAAACCCGGGTGCCGGACCGCACCGGCTATCAACGCGGCGAGATGCGCAACCCGGTTCGATAATCCGCGCGCCACGTAGCCCCCGTCGAGGGCCACGGCAAGCGCCAGGGGATGGAACGCGGGCACCCGGGAACCGGACGGGGTGGTCCTGGTCTTCATCCCGCTGTCGCTGGTCGGCGAGGCCTGGCCCTTGGTCAAGCCGTAGACCTGGTTATCGTGGACCAGGTAGGTGACGTCGATGTTGCGCCGCAGCGCGTGCAGGAAGTGATTGCCTCCCTCGGCATAGCCGTCACCGTCCCCGCCCTCGGCGATGACCACCAGTTCGGGGTTGGCCAGCTTGACCCCGGTCGCCACCGGCAGGGCGCGACCGTGCAGTCCGTTGAAAAGGTTGCAGCGGATGTAGTGGGGCGCCTTGGCCGCCTGGCCGATCCCGGAAACAAAGCAGGTCTGCCAGGGCTCCAACTCAAGCTCGACCAGCGCCCGCTTGACCGCCTCGCGGATGCCGAAGTTGCCGCACCCCGGGCACCAGGCGACCGGGTCGTTGCTGTTCAGCTCTTTCGGGTTCATCAACTCCCCGTTCCGTCCGAAGCCAGCCCCTCCTCGACGCCGGCCACGGTCAGCGGCCGACCGTCGTAGCGCCGGACCACCGGGCCCGCCCGCATCCCGGTCTCCTGGCGAATGAGCGCCGCGAGCTGGCCGGTCAGGTTGCCCTCAGCGGTCACCAGTCGCCGGCCGGCACGCGCCAACTGCCGGAACGGCTCGGCCGGAAACGGCCAGGCGCCCGGCAAGTGCAGCATCCCGATATCCTGTCCCTGCGCGCGCAGCCGGTCCACCGCCTCGCGGACCGCCCAGCGCGTCGAGCCGAAACAGGCGACCAGCGTCCGCGCGTCACGGTCCGGGTAGCGCTCGGGCACCGGTATCCGCCCCGCCAGGCCGACCAGCTTGCGCAACCGCTTGCCCGACTGCTCCACGCGCACCTCGGCTGACTCGGTGATGTGGCCCTCGGCGGTGTGCTCGTCCGAATCGGCGTACACCAGCTCGCCCCGCGTGCCGGGCAGGATTCGCGGCGACACCCCTGAATCGCTCGGCTCGTAGCGCCGATAGCTGCCCGGTGACCCCTGCCAGCGGGATGCCGCCTGCGCCTCCCGGAATTCCAGACCATCCACGGTCCAGAGCCCATCGGCGAGGAACTGGTCGAACAGGACCAGCACCGGGGTCTGGAACTCCTCGACGAGCAGCGCCGCGTCGCGCCCGGCCGCGAATGCCTGGGTCGCATCCCCCGGGCACAGCACCGCCCGGGCGAACTCGCCGTGGCCGCAGCTCGTCGCAAACAACAGGTCGGCCTGTGCCGTGCGGGTCGCCAGCCCGGTCGCGGGCCCGGGCCGCATCCCGGACATCACCACCAGCGGCGTCTCGGTCATCCCGGCCAGGGAAAGCCCCTCGTTCATCAGCGAAAGCCCGCCACCCGCGGTCGTGACCAGCGCCGGCCGGCCTGCGAAGGCCGCGCCCAGCGCCAGGTTGACCGCCGCCAACTCGTCCTCGGGCTGTTCGACCACCATCCTGGTTCGGCTCGACCAGCCCGCCAGCGCCTCGAGCACCGCGGTGCCGGGCGACATCGGGTAGCCGCAGGCGAACGCAATGCCGCCGGCCACCGCGCCCAGCGCCAGCGCTTCGGCCCCGGACACCAGCAGCCGCCCGTTGTCCGTTTCCGGGGAACCGAGCGTGGCAACCGGCTCGACTCCCGAATCGGACGCGGCCCGATAGCCGCCTTCGAGCGCGGCCGTGTTGAGCCGGACGACCTCCTCGCCCTTGTGCTCGTAACCGGAACAAACCTGGGCCAGGAGCGCCGCGCGGTCAATCCCGCAGAGCGCGGCGACCAGACCGAGTGCGGCGGTGTTGACCATCCGGCCGTTCCGGCCGCCCAGCCGCTTGAACGGCACTCGGAGTACCCGGTATTCTCCCCCGGGCAATTCCGGACCGTCGTCACCCACCACGACGAGCCCGCCGGGAACCAGCGTCCCGAGATGACGCTGGACCAGTCCCGGCTCGAACGCAACCAGCAATTCGGCCCTCCCGCTGTCCGCACCAACCGGGAAGTCGGTAACCCGGACGCGGTTCGAGTTGTCGCCACCGCGGATGCGCGACATCACGTCGGCCGAGGCGAACACGCGATACCCGGACCTGACAATGGCCCGGGCAAGCTGGCGAGTTGCCGCCTGCAATCCCTGCCCGGCCTGGCCGGCGAGGACAACAGTCAGGTCGGTCATCGCAACTCCTCGACGGTCTCCAGGAAGCGGTCAGGATCAACCGCCCCCCGGCCGAGCGCGCCCTTGCCGAGCGCCGCGAACCCGCGCTCATAGGGCTCACGCCGCACGCGCAGGAAGACACCGGTCGGGATGCGCCGGTCCTGGGCGCCGGGCCACTCGAGGACCCGGGCCATCGCCTGCCGAGGGTCGGCCGGGTCATGCTCCTCGACGGCAAGGTCGTAGAGCCGGTCGGCATACCACTTGGAGGTATTCACCCGGTTGTAGCTGACACAAGGTTGCAGGATGTCAACGAACCCGAAGCCGGGATGGCGCACCGCCTCGACCACCAGCCCGGCCAGTTGCTCTTCGGCGCCGGCGAATCCGCGGGCGAGGAAGGTGCCGTCGCAGGCAATCCCGGCGGCCAGCGGGTTGAATGCCGGGACGAACGTGCCGCCCGGATGAATCCCGTCCCGGAACCCGGAGCCGGCGGTCGGCGAGGCCTGCCCCCGGGTCAACCCGTACACCCCGTTGTTGTGCGCAAGGCAGCAGATGTCCGGGTTGCGCCGGAAGGCGTGGACGAGATGATTGCCGCCCTCACCGTAGAGGTCGCCGTCGCCGCCGACCGCGATGACCGTCAGTTGCGGGTTCGCAAGCTTGACGCCCAGCGCCATCGCCAGTGTCCGGCCATGCAGGCCGTGCAGGAAGTTGACCTTCAGGTAGTGCGGCATCTTGCCCGCCTGGCCGATGCCCGACACCACCACGACCTGCCGGTGGTCCAGTCCGAGCCGGGCCAGGGCCTCGGCCAGCGCACCCAGCACGCGATGGTTGCCGCAGCCCGGGCACCACGCCCGCCCGCCTTCAACCAGCCAGTCGTCCCGTGTCACTTCAACTCCCCGCGCAACAGGCCGGCCAGTTGCTCGCCGCCGAACGGTCGGCCGTCGTCCTTGAGCACGGTCGCGCCTGCCCGGGCCCGGGTTTCGCGGCACAGCAGCCGGGCGAGCTGACCGGTCGAGTTCTGCTCGACCGTCACCACCCGGCGCGCCCGGGCCAGCCGCGCCATCACCGCCTCCCGGGGAAACGGCCAGACTTCGGGCAGGTGCAGCGCGCCGACCTCGCGCCCCTCGTCCCGCAGCCGCCCGACCGCCTCGAACACCGCGCCCCGGGTCGAGCCGAAACAGACCACGACATCGCGCTCATCGCCGGCTCCCGCGCTCTCGACCGAGCCGAACGCCTCTCTCATCCCGCTCCACTTGCGCCAGCGCTTGTCGTGCATCCGGACGCGGTCGGCGGCGTCCTCGGTCGGCAGACCGGACTCGTCGTGCTCGCTGCCCATCACCCTGACCAGCTGCCCGGGCGTTCCCGGCGGCAGCCAGGGAGACACCCCCGATTCGG
>JAFGQF010000293.1 GCA_016935775.1 Caldifarciminota bacterium | reverse complement strand
GGTTCGATTTCGACCTGGAGATATTCCGCGGCGCCGGCGCGTTCGTCTGCGGCGAGGAGACATCGCTGATCCACTCGATCGAGGGCCGGCCGGCGGAACCGGCCCAGAAACCGCCGTTCCCGGTCGAGCGCGGGGTGTTCGGCCGGCCGACGGTCATCAACAACGTCGAGACCCTGACGAACGTGCCGCGGATAATCAGCTTCGGGGCGGACTGGTTCGCCGCGATCGGCACCGAGAAGAGCAAGGGCACCAAGGTCTTCTCGCTGGCCGGCAACATCAACAACGCCGGCCTGGTGGAAGTGCCGATGGGGATCACCCTGCGGCGCATCGTCTACGACATCGGCGGCGGCATCCCGAACGGCCGGGAGTTCAAGGCCGTCCAGACCGGCGGGCCGTCGGGCGGCGTCATCCCGCAGAGCATGCTCGACCTGCCGGTGGACTACGAGCGGCTGCAGGAGGCCGGCGCGATAATGGGCTCGGGCGGGATGATCGTGATGGACGAGGGCAGCTGCATGGTGGACATCGCCCGGTACTTCATCGGGTTCACGAAGGACGAGTCCTGCGGGCGGTGCACCTCCTGCCGCGAGGGGCTTGCGGCGATGCACGAAATCCTGACCAACATCTGCGCGGGGAAAGGAAAGGAAGGCGACATCGAGCTCCTCGAGGAGCTGGCGGAGGCGACCAAGGAAGCGTCGCTCTGCGGGCTGGGCAAGACCGCGCCCAACCCGGTCCTGAGCGCCCTGCGCCACTTCCGGGACGAATACGTCGCCCACATCCGGGACAAGCGCTGCCCGGCGCTGGTGTGCAAGGCGCTCATCCGGTTCGAAATCGACCCGGACAAGTGCACCGGCTGCACGCTGTGCGCGCGGAGTTGCCCGGCCGGCGCCATCACCGGCGCGCGCAGGAAGCCGCACGCGGTCGACCAGGACAAGTGCATCAAGTGCGGCGTCTGCCGCGACGTCTGCAAGTTCGGCGCGGTGCTGGTCACCACCGGGAAGGCGGCGGGATGACGCTCGAGGAAATCGGCCAAACCATCGAGGCCGAGGTCCTGACCGGGCAGGACCGGCTCCGGGACGAGGTGGCGGTCGGCTGCGCCGCCGACCTGATGAGCGACGTCCTGGCCTTCGCCCGATCCGACGCCATCCTGCTGACCGGGCTGGCGAACCGCCAGGTCATCTACACGGCCGACGTGGCGGGCATCAGCGCAGTCTGCATCATCCGCGGCAAGAAACCGGACCAGCCGACGGTCGAGCTGGCCCGGCAGAAAGGCCAGGTCCTGATGACCACCCGGCTGCCGATGTTCGTCTGTTGCGGCCGGCTGTTCGCGAAGGGGCTCCCGGGTCTCGGATACCTGGATATCAGCAAGGGCGATGGCGACCGATAGGTCCTACACCAAGATCCAGGAGCTCACCTACGAGCTGAAGGTGAGGGACGCCATGGTCGGGAACGTCGCCACGGTGAGCCCGGGCCAGCCGATCCGCGACCTGCGCGACCTGATGCGCAAACGGCGCATCTCCGGCGCCCCGGTGGTGGAGAACGGCCGGGTCGTCGGGGTGATCAGCATCGAGGACTACATCAAGTGCCTGGCCCAGGGCGAGATGGACGTGCCCGTCGCCGAGCGGATGACCGGCCGCGTCGAGACGCTGTACGCCGACGAGCCGCTCGTCCACGCGGTCAGGAAGTTCGACCAGTATGGCTTCGGTCGCTTCCCGGTGGTCGAGCGGGACAGCCGGGAGCTCGTCGGCATCATCACCAAGGGCAACATCATCCGCTGCCTGCTGAGGAAGCTGGAAATCGAGTACCGCGAGGAGGAAATCCACCAGTACCGGGCGAGCCACATCTTCGAGGACATCGTCGCGGACCGGACCAACCTCGTGCTCAAGTACGATATCGCCGGCGGCGATTTCGACCGCGCCGGGGAGTCGGCCAGCCGGCTCAAAAAGGCACTGCACCGGCTCGGTATCGAGCCCGGGGTGCTGCGCCGGATCGCGATCGCCGCCTTCGAGGCGGAGATGAACGTCATAGTGTTCACCGACGGCGGCCAGCTCGCGGCGTCGGTCTGCTCGGAGCGGGTCACCGTCACCGCCACCGATTCCGGGCCGGGGATCGCCGACATCGAGCAGGCGATGCAGCCCAGCTTCTCCACCGCGCCCGACTGGGTCCGGGAGCTGGGATTCGGGGCCGGGATGGGGCTCTGCAACATAAAAAACTGCACCGACGCGATGAACCTCGCCTCGGAGGTCGGCCGGGGCACGACGCTCGAAGCGGTCGTCTACCTGGGGCGCGGGAAAGCGGGAATGGAGCCGGAGGCCGCCGATGCGCGCGCGTAGCCGCCGTCGGCGGGCGGCCGGGAGGCGGCGGTGAAACTCGGCGAGGTAGTGGCCCGGCTGGGACTCGAGCTCGTCGGCCAAACCGGCCGGCTCGACCGCGAGGTCACCGGCGGGTACGCGAGCGACCTGCTGAGCGACGTGATGGCCAACGCCCGGGAAGGCAACGTCTGGGTCACGCTGCAGATTCACCAGAACGTCGTGGCGGTCGCCACCCTGAAGGAGCTGGCCGGGATCATCATCGTGAACGGCAGGAAGCCGGAGCCGGAAGTCCTGGCGAAAGCGGAGCAGGAGGGCGTCCCGGTGATGCTGACCGGGATGCCGGCATTCGAGGTCGCGGGCAGGCTCTACGAAACCGGCATCCGCGGGAACGCGAAGTGAACCGGGCGGGATGCTCAAGGAACTGAAGATGGACCTGCACGTTCATACCTGCCTGTCCCCGTGCGGCGACCTGGCGATGCTGCCCGGGCAGATAGCGGCCCGGGCGCGCCGGCGCGGGCTGGACGCGATCGGCATCGCCGACCACAACTCCGCGGAGAACGTGGCCGCGGTGAGAAATGCGGCGGGCCGGGAAGGGGTGGCCGTCGTCGGCGCGATGGAGGTCACGTCCGAGGAGGAAGTTCACGTACTCGCCCTGTTCGACGACGACGCGAGCCTGTCCGGGTTCCAGCGCGTCGTCTACGACAACCTGCCCGGGGTCAACGACGAGCGGGCCTTCGGAGAGCAGGTGCTGGTCGACGAGCGCGACGAAGTGACCGGCATCAACGACCGGCTGCTGATCGGGGCGACCACGCTGTCGGTCGACGAGGTCGTGGACGCGATTCACTCGCTGGGCGGGGTGGCGGTCGCGGCCCACGTTGACCGCGAGCGGTTCGGAATCATCGGCCAGCTCGGGTTCATCCCCGACGGGCTGGCCCTGGACGGCGTCGAGCTGGCAACCAAGCCGCCCCCGGGCGTCCTGCGTGCGTACGGTTTCCCGGCGATCGTGTCCTCGGACGCCCACTTCCTGGAGGATATCGGCCGGAACGCGACCGTCTTCCGCGTCGAGGAAGCGACGGCGGGCGAGGTCGGCAGGGCCCTGCGCAACGAAGATGGAAGATCTGTCATTGCATATTCTTGATGTCGTGGAGAACTCGGTCGAGGCCGGGGCCACGGAAATCAACATCCGGGTCAGCGAGGACCCCGCGCGTGACCGGCTCGAGCTCGAGATCGAGGACAACGGCCGGGGAATGGACCGCGAGACCGCTGCCCGGGCCCTCAGCCCGTTCCACACCACCAGGACCACCAGGCGGGTGGGCCTGGGCCTGCCGCTGCTGGCGCAGGCGGCGCGCGAGGCCGGCGGCGACATCGAGATCAGTTCCGAGGTCGGCCGGGGCACGAAGGTGACGGCCTGGTTCCGGCACGGCCACATCGACCGCAAGCCGGTCGGCGACATCGCGGCGACCCTCGCGACCCTGGTCGCCGGCCACCCGGAGATTCACTTCACTTACGAGCATCGCGACGGCGAGTCCGACTTCCGGCTGGATACCGACGAGATGCGGAGGACACCAACCAGGGGCGGGACAAATGAGCGGTGAAAGCAACGTCGCCAGACTGACAATCGACGGCAAGCAGGTGGAGGTTGAACGAGGAAGTTCGATACTCCAGGCGGCCACGAAGCTCGGCATCAAGATCCCGACGCTTTGTTACCACAAGGCTCTGCCCGCCTACGGCGCCTGCCGGCTCTGCCTGGTCGAGGTGAGCCAGGGCGGCGGGCCCGCGGCGCTCCACGCGTCCTGCACCTACCCGGCCCAGGACGGCCTCGTCGTCAAGACCGACACCGAGCGCGTGAAGAAGACCCGCAAGGTGATGGTGGAGCTGATGCTGGCCCGGTGCCCGGAGGCCGAGGAGGTCCGGCGCCTCGCGCGGGAGATGGGTGTCGAGGGAACGAGGCTCGAGCCGAAGAATGAGGACTGCCTGCTCTGCGGGCTTTGCGTCCGGATGTGCCGCGACCGGATGGGCAAGGGAGCGATCGGGTTCGCGGGCCGGGGCGACCGGCGGGTGGTGCAGCCGGCGTTCGACGTCCAGTCGGACGTGTGCCAGACCTGCGGGGCGTGCTTCTCCATCTGCCCGACCAAGTGCATCGAGTTCAAGGAGATCACCCGCAACAAGCCCGTCCCGATCCTGTCCGAGTTCGACGAGGGGCTGAGGGCGAGGTCGGCGATCTACATCTCCTATCCCCAGGCGGTCCCGAACTACGCCACGATCGACGCCGAACACTGCGTCCACCTGCAGACCGGCGAATGCCAGGTGTGCAAGGAGTTCTGCGAGGCGGACGCGATCGACTTCAACCAGAAAGAGCAGTCGGTGTCGTTCGACGTCGGGGCGGTCATCGTCGCGGACGGCGCGGACAAGTTCGACCCGTCGCTCAAGTACGAGTTCGGCTACGGCAAGTTCCGCAACGTCGTGACCAGCGTCGAGTTCGAGCGGATACTGGCCGCTTCCGGGCCGTTCGCCGGCCACGTCCAGCGGCCGCACGACGGCAAGGTTCCCCGGCGGATCGCCTGGATCCAGTGCGTCGGCAGCCGCGACGAGCGCGAGGACCGGGCTTACTGCAGCTCGGTCTGCTGCATGTACGCCATCAAGGAAGCGACCATCGCCAAAGAACACGTCAAAGAGATCGAGCCGACGATTTTCTACATGGACATCCGGGCCCACGGCAAGGACTTCGACGCGTTCTTCAACCGGGCGCGGGACCAGCACGGCGTCCGGTTCGTCCGCTCGAGGGTAGGCAAGGTCCTGGAAATCCCGGAGAGCGGGAACCTACTCGTCTATTACACCACCGAGGACAACCCGCGGCAGCTGAGCGAGGAGTTCGACATGGTGGTGCTCTCGGTCGGGCTCGAGCCGAGACGGGCCAACGCGGTCCTCGCCGACAAGCTGGACGTCAAGCTCAACAAGCACCGGTTCCTGAAGACATCGAGCTTCGCGCCGGTCGCGACGAGCCGGCCCGGGATATTCGTCTGCGGCCCGGCCTGCGGGCCGAAGGACATCCCGGAGACCGTGATGGAGGCGTCGGGCGCCGCGTCGGCGGCCGAAGGCGTCGTGGCCGAGGCGCGGGGGACCGCGATCGTTCCCAAGACTTACCCGCCGGAGCGGGACGTCCGGGGTGAGCCGCCGAGGATCGGCGTCTTCGTCTGCCACTGCGGCATCAACATCGGCAGCGTGGTGGACGTCCCCGGGGTCGTCGAGTTCGCCCGCGGGCTGCCCGGCGTCGTCTACGCCGAGGACAACCTGTTCACCTGCTCGCAGGACACCCAGCAGCGGATCAGCCGCGTCATCGGCGAGCAGCGGCTCAACCGGGTGGTGGTCGCGTCCTGCTCGCCCAGGACCCACGAACCGCTCTTCCAGGAGACCTTGCGCGAGGCCGGCCTGAACCCGTGCCTGTTCGAGATGGCCAACATCCGGGACCAGTGCTCCTGGAT
>JAFGQF010000073.1 GCA_016935775.1 Caldifarciminota bacterium | reverse complement strand
GCAGGTCAGGACCAGCACCGGCGAGCGGGAACGGAACAGCCGCGCCCGAGGCGGGGTCCGCAGCTTCGTGTCGAGCACCACCCGCAGCAGCCGCTTGCCGGCAAGCGCCCGGCAGGTCAGCCGCGGGTCATCCTGCCGCACAGTCTTCACCCCGACCAGCACCGCGTCTGCCGAACAGCGCATCTCCTGGGCCCGGCGGCGGGCCTTTGGCCCGGTGATCCACCGCGACTCGCCGGTACCCGAGGCCAGCATCCCGTCCAGGGTCGCGGCCAGCTTCAGGGTGACGAACGGCCGGCCGCGTCGATGGAACGTGTAGTACGCTTCGTTCAGTTGCCGCGCCTCCCGTCCAAGCAGACCAACCCAGGTCCTGACTCCGGCTGCCTGCAGGCAGCGCATTCCCCTTCCGCGCACCAGCGGGTATGGATCGAGCGCGGCCGCATGAACGGCACTGACCCTGGCAAGCTTGAGCGCGTCGGTGCACGCCCCGGTCTTGCCGTGGAAACAGCACGGCTCCATTGTCACGTAGAGGGTTGCGCCACGAGCCCTGGTCCCGGCTTCGCGCAGCGCGTTGATTTCAGCGTGCGGGCCGCCGAACCGGGCGTGATAGCCCTCGCCGACCACCCGCCCGTCACGCACCAGCACCGCGCCGACCATCGGGTTTGGCGACACCCGTCCCCGCCCCAGCTCGGCCAGCTCCAGCGCCCGGCGCATAAACTGCTCCTGCACGGCCAATCTTAGGAGCGCACCCCGGCCAGTCAAGAAGCCGGCGGCCGGCCCCGGGGCCGGCCGCGCGGACTCGGATGCAACCGCCTAGCGCCGCGAACCGTTCCTCCTGATGTCCAGCCGCAGCGGGCCCGGGTCGGTCTGCTCGCCCGGGAACAGGTCGAGATGGACCACCTCGCTGCCGCTGACCAGTGCCGAGCCAGCCAGGTCGGCGCCGTCAATCCGCAGCAGTTGCCCGGACCCGACGGTCGGCTGCGAGACAATCGGCGCCGCCGCGGCCTCGGCCAGGAAATCGCTGACCTCGCCCGCGGACAGCTTGCCGGTCGGCGTGCTGGCCAGCGCGTCCACGACGTAGGACTCGAGCAACCGCGGCCACATCTTCCGAAACATCGCCGGTGAACAGAAGATGTCCACGCACACCAGCCGGTCACCGACCGCCACCGCCACCCCGATGGCATCCGGCTTGAGCGCCGGCACGCTCTCCCCGAGCCCGCGGCGATACTCCTCGAGCCGTCCCTGCACCTTCTCGTCCTCGAACACGGCGTCGAACCGGTCGGTGCCGGTGACAATGCCCAGGTCGGCGTTGCTGCGCGAAACCTCGGCCCAGACCTCGCCCTGGCTCTGATTGTTGGCGGCGTTGCCGCGCACCCGGCCGGCGACAATCTGCCCCTTGCTACCGAACCGGTCGCTCTCGCCGTGCCAGCGGCCGTGCTCGACGCAGTAGACCGGCAGGTCGAGCCAGGCCGACTTCGCCGGCAGCAACACATCCTGTTGCAGCATCCGGGTCTGCTTGGCGCCGGTGATCATCTCGCCCGCCAGGCCGAACACCCGCTGGCTCGACTTGTTGCGCACGCGCACCGTGTTCACCTCGCCGCCTTCCTTCTCCTCGACCTCGACCCAGCCCTTGCTGATTGCCCTGTCGAGGGTCACGTAGTCCCGCGACCCGGTTGCCGGGCCGGTCAGGAGGAACACGGCCAGGTTCCCGTGGACCGCCGGCGCCGACGGCCTCAGTCCTCGTAACAGGCTCACCACCTGGTCCGCCGGCGCGGCCAGCGCCACCATCCCGGCCAGCATCAGAGCAACTGACGTTCGCTTCATTGCCATCTCCTCTCGCCGTCATTCGGTCTTCCGGAGTCCTTTGCCGAGAGCAGGTCGCGCGCCCTGGCGACTCGTTCTCCCCTCTTCCGACGCGCGACCCACCTTGCGCAGTTGCGTCATCACCCGCATCACCATCAGCGCAACCTGAACCTCACGCTGGTCCGCGCCCGTACCGGCACCGGCCGGTCCTGTTGGCGGGCCGGGATGAACCGCCACTCGGCCACCGCCGCCACGGCCGCCCGGTCCAGCAACGGGCTGTCGGAAGCCAGGACGACAACCGGCCGGTGGACCCGGCCGTCCTCACCGATGATGAACTCGAGTCCCACGATACCCTCGATGCCCGCCTGACGTGCCAGCTCAGGGTAGTCCGGGTCCGGGATGTGCACCGGCTTCGGCTGGAACTCGGCCGGGATGTGTCGGCAGTCAAGCGTTTCCGGGACGCGCACGAAAACCGGCAGCGAATCGAACACCCGGCTGTTATCGTCACTGATAACCCCGTTCGGGTCCGGCCGCGCCTGCCGGCCCGGGACCGGCACTCCGCCCGGCCTCAGGCGCGGCTGGGGCAAATCGGGAATGAAAACCGGGTCTGTCGCAATCGGGGCGACGTAGAGGAAGTCGGGCGGCGCGGGCCGCAACGGCCGGACCGCCGGCATCCTGACAAACAGGAAGCCGACCATCAGTGCCATCTCGGCGGCAACAGTCGCCAGCCGCAGGTTGCGGGCGTAGATGCGGTCACGCCCGGCTGCTGCAAGTGTCCTGGTCATGTTGACCTCCTGAACAGAGATACCGCCCTGCCGGGGCGGCTATTCCGGGCTGCAAGCCCGGGGCCCGCCTACTGGTTGTCCTGCTCGGAATCGGCGGGTTCTTCGGCATCGAACTGCTGGACGAGTCTCACCCAGCAGCGAGCCGGCTCGCTCCCAAGATACCCGGCCCTGAACCGGGCCTGCCGGACGTTGAGCACGGCGAGGCTGTCGAGCAGTTCCGTGCCGCTGGCCTGTTCGAGTTCGACCTGCGAAACTGAACCGTCCGGCTCGACCAGCACGCGGAGGAACACGGTCACGGTCTCATCCGGTGACACCCGGGGCAGGATGCCGATCTCCAGCACCTCGGGCGCCCTGTCGCAGGTCGTCAGGACCTCGGCCGGCTGCTCGCCCTCCTTCTTCAGACCACTGTCCACACCCGCCTGCCCGGGGGCGGTCGGCGCCTGCACGGCGGTGAAGACCTCCGCTTCGCCGGTCCCGGCCTGACCGCGCGCCGCGATTCGTCCGGCGACCTTCTCCCGGGTCTCGACCGTCGACTGCCGGTCGGCTGCGGCCCCGGCCTCCGGCAGTCCGTCGGCGTCGGCCATAACCTCGGTCTCGACCTTAAGTTCGTCCGCTGAACGGGCAAGACCGGCTGCCGGTTTGTCGGACCGGTGCTCCTGACGCGACAGGTCCGCGGACTTCGATTCGGCCACCGGCTCGCCCGCTGCTATCGCCTGACGACCGCCGCCACTGGTCACCCTCGCTTCGCCCGCGCCGCGCTCGACCGGTTCCTCCGCGACCGTCACCGGCACCGCAACTTGGCGCTGCAGCAGACGCCAGCCCCCGATCGCGGCAATCAGCACGACCGCCGCGCCCGCGGCAACCGACGCCGCCCGCATCCACGTGAACCGCAACGTCCGCGCACCTTCCCGTTGCCGTCGCCTTACGGTCCGAATCGCTCGCCACACCTGGCTGCGATGCCAGTCCCAGTACTCCTCGGCCAGTCGCGGCGGCTCGTCCTTCTCCCTGAACAACCTGTCCACCGCCTCGAACTCGGCAAGCTTCTGACGGCAGCCCGGGCACGAGTCAATGTGCCGCCCGACCCACTCGGCCTGCTGCTCGTCCAGTTCGCCATCCACGAACCGTCCCAGCAACCCCTCGACCCGGCGGCAGTCGCGGCTCACGATGCCCTCGAAGGCAGGTAGTCCCGGAGCAGCTCCCGAAGCTTCTCGCGGGCGCGGTTCAGCCGCGACATCACGGTTCCCATCGGGATTCCCAGGAGCTTGCTGATCTCGCCGTAGCTCAGCTCCTCCTTGACCCGGAGCACGAACACCGCCCGCTGGTCGTCCGGGAGCCGGGCAATCGCCCGGTCAAGGTCACGTCTGAGCTCGGCCGCCCCGGCATCCTCGCGCGGGTCGGCAATGTCGGCCCACTCGGCACCCGCCTCGGTACCGGGCAGAGATGTGAGCCGGACCCGGCCGCGGCGTCGGAACAGGTTGATGCAGAGATTGACGCAGATCCGGTGCAGCCAGGTGTAGAAGCGGAACCGGTCGTCGAAGCGCTTGATGGCCCGGTACGCCCGGATGAACGTATCCTGGCATATGTCCTCGGCGTCGGCGTGGTTACGGGTCATCGAGTAGGCCAGCCGGTAGACCGCCTGGTTGTAGCGCTTCATCAGCTCGTCGAAGGCCTCCGTTTCACCGACCTGGGCCCGGTGAATCAACTCGCTGTCCGGGACCCGGTCGGTCGGGTCGGTCATAACAATCTACGGTTGTCGGAGGGTTGTTATTCCTGCGATTATCCGAACCGCCGGCCCTGGAACTTGCTGCCCTTGACCAGGCCTTCGTAGTGCCGCATCACCAGGTGCGCCTCGATCTGCTGCAACGTATCCAGCGCCACGCCGACGATGATCAGCAGGGTGGTACCCCCGAAGTAGAACGGGACCCGGAGCGCGCTCATCAGGTACCACGGCAGCAGCGCCATCAGCACCAGGAAGACCGAACCCGGCAGGGTGAGCAGCGAGAGGCTCCGGTCGATGAAGTTGGCCGTCTTCTCGCCCGGCCTGATGCCGGGAATGAAGCCGCCGTAGCGCTGCATGTTGTCGGCGAGGTCGCGCGGGTTGAACACCATCGAGGTGTAGAAGTAAGTGAAGAAGATGATCAGCGCGGCGAACAGCAGGCTGTAGAGCCAGCCGCCCGGGGCGAGGATGCTCTGCAGGGTCGCCAGGAATGGCACCCGGTTCCCGAAGAAACCGGCAATCGTCGAGGGGAAAACAATCAGGCTCTGGGCGAAGATGATCGGGATGACGCCCGCGGTTACGACCCGCAGCGGGATGTGGGTGGACTGGCCGCCGTACATCCGCCGGCCGACGATTCGCTTGGGGTACTGGACCGGGATCTTCCGCACCGCCATCGTCAGCAGCACCACCGCCGCATAGATGGCGAATATCATCGCCGCGATGACGACCAGTGCCAGCCAGGATATCTCGCCTGCCCGGACCATCGCGAACGTCCGGCCGATGTCCGATGGCGTGCTGTCGAGACAGCCGACCAGGATCAGGAACGAGATGCCGTTGCCGATGCCCCGGTCGGTGATCTGCTCACCCAGCCACATCACGAAAACGGTCCCCGCGGTCAGCGTGAATATCGTCATCAGGCGGAAGAACATCCCGGGCTGCAGCACGATCGGCCCGAGCTGCGTCGCCGCCTGGGTCTCCAGGTAAACCGATATCGCCGACGCCTGGACAACCGCCAGCCCGACCGTCAGGTAGCGGGTATACTGGTTGATCTTCTTCCTGCCCTCCTCGTCCCGCTGGAGCTTCTCCAGGTACGGGAAGACCGAGCCGAGGAGCTGGAAGATAATCGACGCCGAGATGTAGGGCATGATGCCCAGCGCGAAAATCGAGGCGCGCGACAGCGCCCCGCCTGCGAATACGTCGTAGAGCCCGAACAACGTGCCCCGCATCTGCCCGAGCAGGTAGCCCAGCGCCGCCGCGTTGATGCCCGGCACCGGGATGTGAGTCCCGAGCCGGAAAACCACCACCATCCCCAACGTGAACAGGATCTTCCGGCGCAGGTCCGGGATCTTGAAGATGTTGGGAACGCTGCCGATCAAGCGAGAACCTCGACCTTGCCGCCGGCTTTCTCGATCTTCTCGCGGGCCGACTTGGAGAAAGCATGCGCCTTGACCGTTACCGGCCGGCTGATTTCACCCGAGCCCAGCACCTTGACCTGCATTCCGCGGCCAACCAGTCGGTGCTCGACCAGCAGTCCGACAGTCACCTCGGACGCCTCGAGCCCGGCAATCCGGCCGACGTTGACGGCGGCATACTCGGTCCGCGTCGGGTTGTTGAATCCGCGCTTGGGAATCCGGCGGTAGAACGGCATCTGGCCGCCTTCGAACCGGGCGTCGAACTCCGAGGCCGAGTGCTGACCGGCGCCCTTGTT
>JAFGQF010000072.1 GCA_016935775.1 Caldifarciminota bacterium | reverse complement strand
GTAACAGCAGAACCGGACGTGTCATAACAGCCCTTGTCTCCTTCTCAGCACCCACTCCAGGCAGAAGAGCAGGGCGATGAGCACGTACACCCACGGGGTCCGGCGCGGCTCGAGCCTGAACCCGCGCTGCCAGGTCCTTGTCTGCGGCTCGAACCCGGGCCCGGGAAGGCTGTCCCGGTGGAAGTACTCGCCCCCGGTCACGCTCGCCAGCCGCTCCAGCAGGCCCCGGTTCAGCCCGGTGCGCGCCAGCTCCAGCGGCCGGTCCAGCACGACCACATCGGCCTCGGCCCGGCCGACCAGCGAATCGCCGGACCGGGCATCGGCAATCACCCGGTGCGTCCCGGCCTCGGCAACCGCCAGCTCGGCCGCGTATTCGCCGGGCCGGTTCTCGGTCATCGGCACCGCCGCACTCGCCGTATCGAGCCTGGCCCGCGCGTCGAGCCCGGGCCAGGGACTGCCATCCCCGGTGCGCGCGTCCATCCGCACCCGCACCGGCTCATCGCGGTAGAAGGCCGCGCGCTCCGGGTAGAGCCGGAACTGGTCCTGGCCGGCCGCGGCCAGCCAGCGGACCGCGCCCAGGACCAGCTGCCCGAGCGGGTCCGTGCCGCCCGGGACCCGGACCCGGAATCCCCAGCGCCAGGCCGGGTAGCCGGCAACGTGCACCACCCGGCCGCGCCCGGCCCGGCGCGCGACGACCGCGGGCAGCGAATCGTCGCCGGCCAGCAGCCACGTCTCGCCCGCCCGGCCCGCCGGGAACACGCCGCCGAACGGCGGCAGCCCGGCGAGCTCGATAGCCTCGAGCCAGGGCTGAGCGACGCCGGCAGGCCCGGGACGCACCGCGAACTCGCCGGCTCGCGCCGGCCCGCCGGACCCGGGCAACAGCGTCTCGAAGCCCGGGCCGTAACGCGAGTCAGGACCGGCGACAACCAGCGCGCCCGCGCCCTCACTGACCCGGGCGGCAACCTGTCGAACCAGCTCGTCGCCGCCGGAGATGTTGTCGAGGATGTAGACATCTGCCTCGCCGGCAGCGGGCGATTCGCCCGGCGTCAACGCGACACCACGGCTGACATCCAGTCGCGGGTCATCCTCGAGCAAGCGCAGGACGAGGCGGGTTCCCGGGTGGGGCCGGTCGGTGAGATAGCGCACCCGCACCCGCGCCGGCCGGACCTCGATTGCGGCCAGCAGCTCGTTGTCGAGAAAGTCGCTCTCGCCCGGCACGCTGTCCACCGCCAGCCGGACAACCGCCCGGCCCGGCCGGTCGAACACCTCCCGGAACAGGAACTCCCGTTCGGCGGTCTCGGCCGGCAGCGCCGCCCGTTCGGCCGCCGAGTTCAGCCGGACCGTCACCGCTTCGCCGCCCAGCCCGCGGTAGCCGATGCGCCCGGCGATTGTCACCGTGTCGCCGGCGTAGACCTCGTCCGGGAGCCGGATTTCCTCGGCCGACGCGTTGCGGTCGGTGCCCAGGCCGCACCCGACCGCGTAGACCGGCACCGCGGCCCGCCGCGCCGGCTCCACCGGGTCGCGCTCGCCGTTGTCCTGGCCGTCGCTGACCAGCACGACCGCGGCCGGCCGGCTCCGGGCCGCGAGTTCGAGCGCCCGACCCAGCCGCGTTCGCGCCGCATCGGCCGCCCCGGCACCGGGACCGGCGCTGTCGGCGAACTCCCAGGCCACGCGCTCGAACCGCTCCGGCAGCGGGAACTCGCGCGCCACCCGCCCGGCCAGCGTATCCAGTCCCCGCGATTCCATGCTCGCCGACCGGTCGACCAGCACGATGACCCGGTTGGAGCCCCGGCTCCAGTGCCGGCTGATGACCGCGTCCACCAGCACCAGCACCAGCAGCCCGAGCACCGCCAGCCGCAACAGCAGCAGCCACCACGCGGCCCGCAGGTTGCGCAGGTAAACCGCGACCCCGAGCAGCAGCAGGAGACCGCTAACGACGATAGTCATCAAACGCCCGGGGCAGGCTCTCGGGCTCGAGCCGGAAGAACAGGCTGCCGGCCGCGGTGTTGAACTCCGCGGGACCGGCGCGCAGGTCGAAGCGACCATCGCCGTCGGTGTCGCTGAGCGCGGTCACCCGGTAGTCGCCCGGCGCCAGCCGCGTGCTGAAGCTGCCGTCCCGGAGCAGCACCCCGAGCCCGGGCGCGCTGTCCGAATCGAACAGCACCACGCCGCCCCGGCGCAGGGTATCCGGGTACTCGGCCCGCCCCTTGACCGGCACCCACTCGGTGACGGTATCGGTCGTGAACCACGTCGCCGACGGTTCCACGAGCCGGTTGCCCTCGAGGTCGGCCAGCGTCGGCAACAGCAGGAAGTAGACCGGCCGGCCGGCCGGCAGCTCGAACCGGGCCGCGCTGTCGCCCGAATCGGGCGCGAACCCGGGCATCAGGCTCAGTTCCTGCCAGTCGCTCTCCCACGAAGCCCGGTAGAAGCTGTCGAGCCGGGCGGGCGCGAACCGGTACTCGAGCCGAGCGGTCGTGTCCACCGGCTCCGAGAACCTGGCCGTGACGAACCCGCGGAAGTGGTTCTCGGTGCCAGGTCCCGGGCCGACCCGTTCGACGCGCGGCGCGGTCGTGTCGGCCCGCTCCGAACCCCGGAACCGGGCGCGGAAGCGGCCCGGGTTGCCGGCCCGGTCGTACACCAGGCCGCTGACCTCGTACACCTGCGCCTGCTGCGGCATCGTCCAGACCTCGAGCCAGGCCCCGCGCCGGCCCGACACCGCTCCCCGCACCGCCAGTGCCGCGCCGTCGGGCCCGATGATCCTCAGGCTCTCGGACTCGACCCGCCGGGCGTCGATATCCTCGTTGAACACCAGTTCCAGCCGCGACCGGTTACGGGTGTTAATTTCCAGGAGCCGGGGCGCGAAGCGGTCCGGGCTGGGCGGCAGCATCTTCTTGGCGCAACCGGAGAGCACGGCGAGCGTCAGGACGAGCAACGCCAGGCGCCTGCCCGCTGCGGGCCGTCGAATCATTGCCGCCCCCTGCCGCGAGTCTTGCGTTTCCGCCCGTCCCGGGGCGGCGCCAGCACCCGCTTCACCCGGCGCAGCCCGGCCGGCTCAACGCCCTGGCGCCGGGCGATGTCCACCAGCCGGAGCGACAGTTCGCGGTAGAGCGGGACGAGCTCGGGCGCGCGCCGTCCGAGCGCGACCAGGTGCCGGGCGACCGTGGTCTCGTCTCCGCGCCGCACCGGTCCGGTCAGGCTGGCGACCGGGCCGTACTTCACGAGGTTGCCCGACACCGTCTTCATCAGCGGGGCGAGCATCCGGGCCGCGCGCCGGCGGGTGATACCGAGCCGCCCGGCCAGCAGTTCGGCCGAATCCAGCAGCCCGTTCTGGAAGTTGGACGTGAACACGCACATCGCGTGGTAGAGCGGCCGGTCCTCACCCTTCACCTCGGCGCAGCCTCCTCCCAGCAGGCGCGCCAGCTTGCGGCCGAACCGCATCCCGGCCCGGCTGCCTTCGAGCGCGAAGAAGGTACCGGGCAGGCTGGCGATCGCCTGGGCGTGGCTCGAGAAGCTGTTGATCGGGTGAATCGCCAGGGTCTCGATGCCGCGCTCGGCCGCGCCCTTGAACTGCCCGGTCCCGAGCACGCCCGAGCAGTGGGCGACGATTGCGCCCGGCCTGAGCCAGCGCCTGATTGCCCGGAACTCGGGCTCGACGTGACGGTCGGGCACGGTCAGGAACAGGACGTCACAGCCCCTGACAAGCTCACTGGCCTTGAGCCGCTCGTGCGGCAGCTTGAGCAGGCCGTAGGCGACCCAGGCCTGCTTCGGGTCCTTGTCGGTGATGCCGGCAATCGGAAACCCCAGCCGCCGGCAGTGCCAGGCCATCGCGCTGCCCACCCGGCCCGCGCCGATGAACCCGACCCGCTCCGCCGTTCGGCGCGACTGCCGGGCCGGCCGCGAGCCGGTGCGTGCCTTCATTGGGCCCAAGATAACCCGGGGCGGCGGTCAGTCAAGCCTTTGATGACGGTCAGGGAATCGAATCGGGGACTACCGGGACAGGCTCCGGGATTCCGCACTTGACCAGTTCCCGGATCGCGTCCAGCTTCTTCGGCCCGATGCCGTTCACTTTCAGCAGGTCGCCCGGGCTTCGGAACGGGCCGTGCCTGTCGCGGTACTCGATGATCCGCAGGGCCAGCTTCGGACCGATGCCGGGAAGCAGTTCCAGCTCCCAGGCCTCGGCCGTGTTCAGGTCAACCCGGATGTCGACGGCGACGGTCGTATCCGCCGGGTTCTCGACCACCAGCGGCGCCATTGCGGCTGCCCGGGCCAGCCGGGCCCGCCGGTACAGGGTCACGCCGGAACCAACGAGCAACATCGCGGTGAGGAAGAGCAGGACGGTTCGCTCGCGGCCGGTCATCTAGAATCGGAACAGGACCCAGAAATCCAGGTCCGCGGTCTTCGTCGAGGTGCCGGTCAGTCCCTTGGTATAGCCGTAGCCGACGTTGGCGCCCGCCTCGATGGTCCGCGAGAAGCTGTAGGACGCGGCCAGCCGGGTTGAGACCGAATTGTCGTTCTGCTGCGGCACCGGGTCCTCGGGCAGGCCGCCGGTCCACTGGGTGCGCGTGCGGAGGGTCCGGGCATAGCGCAGCGACCAGGTGAGCCTCAGGTCGGACGAGAACCGCACCCGCTTGAGAAACGGCAGCCTCAGTCCCTGGGGCGCGGAAAACGAGTAGGACAGCGACAGGTCGGCCCCGCGGGTGTCGGTATCGGTGACGCTCCTGCTCAGCCCGGTCTCGCTCAGGAAGCTGGTCGCCGAAGAGAAGGTGTAGTTGGCTGACAGCGTCGTCGACACCCGCTTTTTCCAGGTGGTCTGCCAGGATATCAACGGGCTGAACTCGTTGGCGGTCGTCTGGGTCCGGCCGTACATCGCCAGCGAATCGGCGTCGACAAGCAACTCGCCGCTGAGCGCGGTCCGGCGGGAGTAGCGGCCGTTCAGCCGGGAATCGGTCGCGTACTTGCTGAACAGGTTGTGAAGCTTGCCGAGCGAGTAGTCGAGGTCGGGCCAGCTCAGGCTCCGGTCCTCCTGGGTGGTGAGCAGGTTGGTGTTGCGGCCGACCGACCAGTCGTAGCCGACCCCGACCTTCACCTCCTTGACCCGCAGGCCGGACGAGAGCCGCAACGAGTTGAGCCGGTCGCGGTCAACGCTGGTCGGCGGCTCGAGCGAATCGTACTGGAACCCGTCGGTGAATCCCAACCGGTAATGCCAGGGCGCGTTGTCGACGACCCGGACCAGGTCGCTCGACCGCGATATCGAGTAGTCAAAGTCCACCGGGTCAACGGCCCCGCCAACCGCCCGCAGCGCCTTGCGCAGCGCCTCGGCAGACGACGGCGGCGGCGCGAGGCTGTCGTCCTGCTTCTCGCGCTTCGGCGGCTCATTGCCCAGCAGTTCGAACAGCTCGGGCAGGTCCAGGCCGAGCCCGACGTCGAGGTCGCCCGAGTTCGACATGTTCCGGTAGCCGGCATAAGCCGTGTCGCTCGCCTTCGGCCGCTCGTGGCTGTAGTCGCCGTCGAAGTCCGCCGTCGGCGTCAGGAAGTCGCCGATGTCGTAGGAGAACGAGGCCCCGAAGTTCTCGTCGCGGTCGCTCTCGCTGCCCAGCGGCACGCCCACGAGCGTATCCTCCCCGACCAGCAGGTCGCGCTCCAGGCCGAGCCCGTAGTCGAAGCTCAGCTCGTCGATCGGCGAGTAGTCGACGCCGAAATCCGCGCTCAGCCCGTTGCCGCGCAGCGTGTCCACCCGCCAGGAATCTCCCGGCGCCTGGCGGCTCGCGCGGGCGGTCCGCTGGCTCGAGTTCGCCAGCCCCAGGTTGATGCCCTGCGGGAACAGCGCGAGGTCGGTTTCCTCGCCCAGCGTGACGCTCAGGTCCGGGCTGACCCCGTACGACCACTGCAACAGCCGGCTCGAGGTCGAGTCGCGGGTCAGCGTTGCCCGGTTGCCGGCCCGGCGCTCGCGCCAGGAGAAGCTCATCGCCTCGACCGTGTAGTTCATCAGCCGGTTGCCGGAACGGCTCTTGCGGACGTTGTCGAGCGATATGTACTCGTCGCGGGCGGTGGCCAGCTCCTCGGCCCCGGTCTCGCCCTCGACCCGGAGGTCGGGATAGGTGGACGAGAACTTGGGAAGACTGGTGCGCTGCGAGATACCGTAGCTCAGCGGTATCGACAAACCCCAGCCGACCGGCAGTAGCCGGTCGAGATTCGCCCGGACGCTGGTCCCGAGGTTGGTGCCGTAGCCGCCGGTCTTCACCCCGCGGCCCTCGCTGAAACGGCGGAAGTTCGGGTCCGAGTAGCCGAGGTTGACCCCGACGGTGGCAAGGTCGGACAGGCCGAAATTGGCCCCGGCAGTGAACCCGTAGCCCGGGTCCTTGCGCGGACCGGCCAGCCTCAGGTCGTCGAACCAGATTCCGCCCGAGAGCTTCTGGCGGCCGCGGTTCTCAATCCCCAGCCCGGTGTAGCGCACGTCGGCCAGCGACGGGTTGCCGGTCACGCCGTAGCGCCCGGCCTGCCACTCCCCGCCCGGTCCAACCGCCGAGTCGCGCCTTGGCTTCAGCACCGGCAGCGAGTCGAGCGGGACAACGAACTCGTACCAGCCCTGGCGACCGGCTCCCGGCACGCTGTCGCCATCGGTCACCAGCGCGCGGTACTGGTAGTAGTTCAGCGAATCCGACCCGACCCGGAGCAGGACCCCGAGGTCGTTGCCGTCGTTGTGAGCCCAGAGCCGCAACTCGGCGTACTCGCGGTAGTCGTCACGCTCGGCGTTGGTCCGGGCGACCACCGCCTGCCGGTTGCCGTGCAGGTTGCGGTAGCCGAACAGCAGCGACGCCTCCTGCTCGACGTTGCCGTAGATGTCGGTCTCCGGCTCGAACGGCGGGTAATAGGTGGTGTCGGTCTTGCGGGATATCTGCGCGACCCAGACCCGCTCGGCGGTGTCCACCGGGACGTTGGTGGAGTCCGCGAGCTGGCCGATGAGAGGATCGCGCCACTTGCTGCCGACGAACTCGACCGAGTAGAAATCAACCGTGTCGGTCGCCTCGAACCCGTCGAACCAGACCCGGACAACCTTGATGTTCTCCCACTTCGGGTCGCCGATAACCCGGAACGCAGCGCTGTCCTTTAGCGACACCCGGTAGAGCTGCCAGCCGCCGTACAGCGGCGAGACGTAACGCTCGTCGCCCAGCTCGAGCTCGCACTCGAAGTAGTGGTTGTAGCGCGAGAAACCGTTCCGGTCCAGGTCCTCGGAATCCAGCCGCCGGTTGTCCTCGGTCCCGCCCGGGTTGGTCTCTACGTCGTAGTCGTCGTTGCCGTCGTCGGCCGAGTCCGGGTGCCAGAGCGAATCGTAACCGAAAACCCCGTCCAGCCCGGCGTCCTCGATAGCCTCGTCGAGGATCCCGTTGCCGTTCTCGTCCTCGGTATCGAGCCGGCCGTTCAGCCCGACGATTCTGCCCGCCCGGTCGCGCCGGGGCGCGTCCTCGTCAATGCTCATCCCGACCGAGACGTGGATGCGGCCGGCGCCGCGGCGCGACTTGAGTATCACCTGCAGGTTCTCGATGTCCTGCAGGTTCATCCCGAGCTGCGACGGGGAAGTCATCATCCCGGCCCACGAGGCGGTGTCGCCCGGGTCGGGCGAAAACACCACCCGCAGGTAATCCTGGGTCTCGCGTCCCTCATCCCCGATCGAAGGCCCGAACACCGAGTCCTTGCGCACCCGTTCGACCGGCGTCACCCAGTGCAGCGGTGTCTCGGCAAACCCGGCCGAGTCCTTGCCGGCCGGTACCGAGGCGTGGTACCAGAGAATTGCGTTGGTCGAGACGTCGCGGGTGATCGTCGTCCCCTCGAAGTCGTCCAGGTAGGCGACCCCGCGGGTGTTCGGGTCGGGAACCGAAAGCGCGCCCTCGAGCTGGGCCGAGAAAGTGGTCGGTGCCTGGGCCCGGAGCAGCGGCAGCCGGTCGAGGAAGGCGCTGACCGCGTCCGAGCTGGTATTGTACGAGGCGTCGGCTTCGGCGATCATCCGCTGGAACGGCTCCGACCCGAGCACCGGCCGGTCGTCGGGCACACCCTCGCTGCGGTAGAAGATGCTCGAGCCGACCTTGCCGTTCTGGTCGAACTTCCATTCAGCGCGCGAGCCGACCAGCGACTTCTGGGTGAGCGAGAACCAGGGTCGATACTCGAACGTCACCCGGATGTCGGCGTCGGGCGGCAACTCGCGCCGGAAGGTCAGCATCCCGGACAGGTAGTTGATTTCGTAGTCGGTGTTGCGCGACCACAGGTCGCCGTTGACGTAGACCTTTTCCGACCCGTCCTCGATGTCCACCTGGCCCAGGTAGAACGACTCGGTCGCGCTCGAGTATTCAACCACGAGGTAGTAGCGCCGGCCCTCGTCGGCGTCGAGCGGGTACTTGAGGTAAATGACCGAATCCGGGACCGACAGGTCGCTTGACGCAAACGGCCTGGCCGATGGGAACCTGATCAGCCCGGTGCGCGAGTCGAACTGGGGATACTCGATCCGGCCGTCGTTGTTCGGGTCGAGCCCGAGTATCTCGAGGAACTTCCGCCCGGCACACGGCCCGGCGTCTTCGTACTCGTCGTCGTTGTCGTCCGGGTTGTAGCGGACGAGGCTCACCCGGCCGAGCTGGACTTCGGAAAGCGGCAGGGCGTAGACGTTGCGGAGCTCGTAGTCCCAGGCCAGCGAACTCGAATCCGGGATTTCGGGCTTGAGCAGCTTCATCACCAGCGAGTCGTTCGAGAACCCGCCGCCGATCGTGTCGGTCGCCGTGAAAATCACCAGCCCGACCACCGCCTGCGGGTCAACCGACCGGGCGAACTCGACGATATTGCCCGGGTGGACCACGAAATCGGTGCCGATCGACTTCAGGTCGAAGTCGCCGCCCGCCCGGTCGTAGTTCCAGCGCGCCGGGATCGAGTCCGGGTAGTCCGGGTAGACGGTCGCGATGCCCTTGAGCGACGCCTGGTTGTTGGTCGGGTTCTTGTCGTCAACGTAGACCCGCAGGTTCACGAGCTCGCCCGGCGCCTCGACGTGGAAGAACCGGTTGCGGACGTACTCCTTGCCGTAGATGGTGTCAACGCTCACCCGCCGCTGGCCGGTGAAGCTCTGGGTCTGGCCCTGCGACTCCTCGCGCGAGGCGATCGCGTAGACGTCCACGCCGGCGAGCTTGCCCTGCGCCGACGCGCCGAACAGCCCCTTGTGCGCCGGCAGGTCGCCGGTGTACTGGGTCCCGGGGATTGACAGCCGGGTGTCGCCCAGCTCGACCGACTGGACTATTTCGTCCTCGGTCCCGGTATAGGAGAGCTTGATCTTGTTCTTGCCCTCCTGGCGCTCGGAGTCGTGGTCGATGCTGACCTTGGTGCGCTCGCCCACCGTGCCGTCGAGCCGGACCGCGAGCTGCTGCTCCATCTTCAGCTCGGGCAGCAGCCGCTGCCCGGTCGGGGTTCGGCCCGCGCCTTCGACCAGTGTCTGGCGGCCGCCGAGGGTGATGCGGTCCTGGCCCGATATGTCGATCTTGCTGCCCTCGCCGAATACCGGCAGTTTCGGCAGCGTGATGTCGGGAATCAGGCCCGAGGCGTCGTAGGCCAGCTCCTTCTGCTGGCGCGACTGCCTGGCCGCGGTCCTCCAGCTCGCGCTGATCGACTGCTTGAGCTGGTAGTCGAGGTAGTCGTCCAGCGTGATGACCTTCTCGACTCCCACCAGCCGGCTGCCCCACCACTTCTCGATGAACACCAGGCCCAGGTCATAGTCCACCCGCGGCTCGTAGCGGGTCGAGTCGGTCAGTTCGAACGCGGCGGCGGCCGCAACCGCGAGCAGGACCACCAGCACCAGGCGCCGCATCGGCTACCTGAAGAGCACGCGGAACTCGTTTGCCAGCCGCCCGGGCGAGAGTCCCTCGTTCTCCAGGAGTGCCGCCCGCGAGCCCTGCTCGACGAACCGGTCCGATATGCCGAACCGGCGCACCCGCGCCTCGACCCCGTGCCGGTCGAGCAATTCGGCGACCCGGGAGCCGAACCCGCCGGCGAGCACGTTTTCCTCGACGGTTGCCAGCCGGCCGTGGCGCCGCGCCGCCGCCAGTACCAGTTCCTCGTCGAGCGGTTTGACGAACCGGGCGTTCACCACCGCCAGTTCGAGGCCTTCGCGCGCCAGCGCCTCGGCCGCCTCGAACGCGGGCGCAACCATCGAGCCCACCGCCAGCACCGTGCCGTCCTTGCCCGGCCGGACGGTTTCGGCCCGGCCGAACTCGACCGGCGCGCCCGGCCCGAGCTGCCGGTCCGAGCCGCCGCGCGGGTAGCGCACCGCGACCGGCCCCTGTTCAAAGGTCCGGCAGAACTCGAGCATCGCCTTCAGCTCGTCCTCGTCACGGGGGGCCAGCACCGTCATACCCGGTATCATCGCCAGGTAGGTGAGGTCGAACACTCCGTGGTGAGTCGGCCCGTCCTCGCCGACGAGCCCGGCGCGGTCAATCGCCAGGATGACCGGCAGGTTCTGCAGGCAGACGTCCTCGATGACCTGGTCCACCGAGCGCTGCAGGAAAGTCGAGTAGACCGCCAGCACCGGCCGCATCCCGGCCAGCGCCAGCCCCGCGGCGAACGTGACCGCGTGCTGTTCGCAGATGCCGACATCGTAGAGCCGGTTCGGGAACTTCTCGCGGAACCCGGCGAGCCCGGTGCCGAGCGACATCCCGGCGGTTATCGCCACCACCCGGTCGTCGCGCGCCGCCATCTCGCAGAGCGCCTCGCCGAACGCGGACGAATAGGTTCGCTTCGACTTGCCGGAGCACTCACCGGTCACACAGTCAAACGGCCCGATGCCGTGAAACAGCTCCGGGTTGTCCATCGCCGGCTTGAAACCGCGGCCCTTGACCGTGTTGACGTGAACCAGCACCGGCCCGTGCTGCGTTCGCACCCGCCGGAATGTCTGAACCAGCTCGCCCAGGTCATGACCGTCCACCGGCCCGAAGTAGCGAAACCCCAGCTCCTCGAAGAGAATGCTGGGCACGACCAGGTTCTTCAAGCCCTCCTCCAGCTTCTTCGCGGCCAGCCGGGCCTTCTCGGTCATCTCGCTCGGCATCAGGCCGAGCAGGTTCCAGACGTCGGCCCGCATCCGGTTGTACATCCGGCCGGTGATTATCCGGTTCAGGTAGCTCGCCATTCCGCCGGTGCTCGGCCCGATCGACATTTCGTTGTCGTTGAGCACGACGGTCAGGTCCTGCCTGAGTTCCCCGGTGTGGTTGAGCGCCTCGAACGCCATCCCGGCGACAATCGAGCCGTCGCCGACCACGGCAATCGTCCGGCGCTCGGTCCCCCGCAGCCGGTCGCCGGTCGCGACGCCGAGCGCGGCCGAGATCGAGTTGCCCGAGTGACCGGCGTCGAACTGGTCGTGCTCGCTCTCCGACCGCTTCGGGAAACCGGCGATGCCGCCGGGCTGGCGCAGGGTATCGAACCGTTCCTGCCGCCCGGTGACCAGCTTGTGAGCGTAGCACTGGTGCCCGACGTCCCAGAACAGACGGTCGCGGGGCGACTCGAACACGTAGTGCAGGGCCAGGGTAAGCTCGACCGTGCCCAGGTTGGGCGCGGTGTGGCCGCCGGTCTTCGACGTGGTCTGGACGATTCGCTCGCGGATTTCGGCCGCCAGCCGGCGCAGTTCGGCCAGGCTCATCCGCTTCAGGTCCTGCGGCCCGCGCACCTGGTCGAGCAGTCCCATCCTAGCGCTCCCGTTCCAGCACCAGCCCGGGCAACCCGGCCAGCACTGCGAACCGAGGTCCCAGGCTTTGGAAGAGCTCACGAACCTTCCCGGCCAGCCGCCCGGCATCGCGGCGCGCCCGGCCCCGGCCGCGCGCGATTGCAGCCGAGGCACGGCCGCCCTCGTCCGACTCGGTGTCGAGCAGGTCGTCGGTGAGTTGGAAAAGCATCCCGAGCCCGAACCCGGCCTCGCGGACCGCGTTGACCTTCGCCTCGCGCGCCCCGGCCGCCAGCGCCCCGACCTCCATCGCCGCGGCCATGAAGACCGCGGTCTTGAGCCGGTGGACGCGGCCGAGGTCGCGCCGGCCCGGGGCGAGGTCGAGCACCTGGCCGCCGGCCATCCCGGCCGGCCCGGCCGCCCGCGCCAGCGCCGCGGCCGCGCGCGCCCGGCGGGCGGCGGGTGCCGGGCCCCGGGCGAACTGCTCGAAGGCGAGGGCAAACAGCGCATCACCGGCCAGGATGGCGGTGGCCTCGTCGTGCCGGCGGTGCAGCGACGGCCGGCCGCGCCGGAAGTCGTCATCGTCCATCGCCGGCAGGTCGTCGTGGACCAGCGAGAAAGCGTGCACCATCTCGATGCCGCAGCAGAACGGCCTGACCCACTCATCGTTTCGCCCGCCGCAGGCCCGGAACGTCTCCAGGCACAGTATCGGCCGCAGCCGCTTGCCCGGGCCCAGCAGGGCGTAGCGCATCGCCTGCGCAAGCCGCGTCGGCACGCCCGGCACCTGAAGCGCCGCCTTCAGCCAGCCATCGACCAGCGCCCGGTCCTGCTCGAGCCGGCGGCCGAGACCGTCGCTCACCCGGCCCGTCCCTCGGCCGCCTGCACGGTATTCCGCAGGAGCATCGCCACGGTCATCGGCCCGACCCCGCCCGGCACCGGCGTGATGGCCGAGGCCACTTCGGCGACCTCGTCGAAGGCCACGTCGCCCCTGAGCCCGTCATCGGTCCGGGTGATGCCGACATCCACCACCACCGCGCCCGGCTTCACCATCTCG
>JAFGQF010000292.1 GCA_016935775.1 Caldifarciminota bacterium | reverse complement strand
ACCCCGGGCAGCGAGATCGAGAGCATCACGTTCTGGATGCGCCAGCCCGAGTCGGCGATATCCTGGTGCGGGGTCTGGTATGACGACGCGACCAACGACCACATCATCGCCTACCCGGAAACGAGCTGGACCCTGGTGGACCTGACCAGCATCGTCAACCCGGCGAAGAACGTGGTGCGGCTGCAGGTCTACGGGTACTCGGGCGGCGGACCGGACCCGGACTCGAGCTTCCTGGACGACGCGTCAATCGCGGTCCAGGGTACCGGCGTGCTGGAGCCGGAGCGGACCGTCGTGGTTCACCCCCCGGCGCTGACCGTCGCGCCCAACCCGGCGGCCGGTGACTTCGCGCGGCTGGGCTACGCGCTGCCGCGGTCGGGACCGGCTGAGGTGACCGTGCTCGACGTGACCGGGCGGTGCCGGTTGCGACAGGAACTGGCCGTCGAGCGGTCGGGCTCGGTCCGGCTGGACCTGCGCGGGCTGGCGGACGGCGTGTACCTGGTGCGGCTGGAGGCGGCGGGTTCGTCGGCTGTCGCCCGGCTGGTGCGGCAGCAGTAGCCGGCGCGAAGCAAGGCGGCAGTTGACAGGCTGGCCTGCAGTCGTATGCTGCTGCAGGCTGAAAATGGCTTTGATGCGTTCGGCAACGTCTTGCTGGAGCTGTCTCCAGAAGGAGGAACCCAGATGAACCTGTTCCGTCGCTCCCGGTTGGTGCCGGCGGTGGCGCTGCTGGCGGCAGTGTCGGCCGCGGCCCTCGCCGAAGTCTGCGCGTGCCCGCCCGAGCGTCACCACCCGGTGACGCTGTCGCTCTTCCCGCCGATTTCGACCAACGGCTGCCTGGGGCCCGAGGTGAAGAGTAACTTCGCGCTCAACATCATCGGCGGCTACCTCGGCGCGCTCGAGGGGTTCGAGCTGGGCGGGCTGTTCAACTTCGAGCGCTACCACGTGACCGGCATCCAGATTGCCGGCGGCTACAACCGCGCCGGCGGCGACCTGACCGGCCTGCAGCTCGGCGCGCTGAACTGCACGCGCGGCGATGCCTACGCGCTCCAGCTCGGCGCGTTCAACCGCGCGGTCGGTGACCAGCGGTTCGCCCAGGTCGGGGCCGGCAACATCGGCCACAGCAGCGCGATAACCCAGCTCGGCGGGTTCAACTTCGCGGGCGACTGGACCGCGTTCACGCTCGGCGCGGTGAACTGGACCTGCGGCAAGACCGGGCTCCAGCTTGGCGCGTTCAACAAGGCGCGGGGCGGGGTGTGGGCGGCGCAGGTCGGCGGGTTCAACATCACCGGCGGCTGCGTCCCGTTCCAGCTCGGCGCGCTGAACGGCGCGGGGGGCAACTCGGGCGTCCAGCTCGGCGGGTTCAACCTCGGCGGCGCGGACAACTGCATCGAACTTGGCGGGGTCAACATCCTCAGGGGCGTCTCGGCGTTCCAGCTCGGCGCGGTCAATCTCGCCGGCGGGATGTACGACACCGACAACCCGCTGGGCCTGATCCGCGCTTTTTACCCCAGGCTCGGCGGGGTCCAGCTCGGCGGCATCAACGCGGCCGGCGGCAGCTTCGGGGCGCAGGTCGGGCTGGTCAACATCGCGAGCGAGGCCCGCTGGTTCCAGCTCGGCGCGTTCAACCTCGCGCGCGAGTCCGAGGTGCCCGTCGGCCCGCTGAACGTCATCCTCAACGGCCAGTTCCGCATCGCGGCGTTCGCCTCCGAGGCCGGGCTCGGCCACTTCGAACTCAAGACCGGCGGCCGGCACTTCTACAACGTGCTCAGCTTCGGCTACCTCCCGATTGACAGCGCCCGGGTGCTGCTCGGGTACGGCGTCGGCGGCCACTTCCCGTGCTGCGGCGAGCGGCTGTTCCTGGACGCGGACCTGGTCGGTTTCCGGGTCAACCCGATGGACGACCTGATGAGCTTTGACGGGACCAGTTACCTGGCCAAGCTGCGGGCGACCGGCGGCTGGCGGGTAGCCCCGCCGTTCGCGCTCATCGGCGGCCTGGCGGCGAACGCCTGGCTGTCGGATTCCGAGACCGGTGCGGACATCCCGGCCCTGCCGATACCGATGCTGACGATGGAGGGTGAGACCAACATCAGTATCTGGCCCGGCATCCAGTTCGGGTTTGAACTCCGGGCCTGGTAGCGCGGTAGACCTGATTGGCAGCGGGCGGCCTTCGGGCCGCCCGCCGTTCCAGCCCAGCCTGACCAGGCGGCACCGAGACCAGGTCAAGGAGGTTCGGCATGAAGCTCGGGCTCGAGGGTGCCCTCCGAGTGCCTTGTCAGGCCACAGACCGCGACGGAGAGGATGCGGTACGTGAGGCGGGTCTTGAACCGGAGGGTGACCCCTGGGGTCGTTTGTCAGCCGGTCCTGGCTTCGCGGCCCGGTGGCCGGACCGGGCCGGGAAGTAGCTCAGAATCGGTCGGTTGGGTGCGCCCGCGCCGGAAGCGCCCCGATGGCGGCGTTGACCGTCCGGGGCCGGGTTCTATAATCGTCCGTGCCCAACACAATCGGCGTATGCCGGGCGTTGCACGCGTACGACTATCTGCCCCTGTGGCAGACCTTCCTTGAACAGCTGGGGATGCGGGTCGAGGTCTCGGGGAAGACCGACCGGGAGATGATCGAGGCCGGGGCGCGGGTTGCGCCGGCCGAGCTGTGTCTGCCGGCCAAGGTTTTCCTGGGTCACGCTTTGAGCCTGCGCGGCCGGGTCGAGGCGCTGTTCGTGCCGCGGATGGTGTGCTGGAAGCAGGAGCGCGACCTGTCCTACGGCTGCCCGAAGGCGATCGCGCTTCCCGACTTGTGCCGGGCGCTGGTACCGGATTTGCCGGTGAGCGAGCTGTGCCTGGACGAGCGGGAGTGGAGCGAGGAGCGGGCGTTCCGGAATCTCGCGCGGGAACTGGGCAGCCGGGACGGGCGCGAGGCACTGCGCGCGGCGCGCGAAGCGCAGTCCTCGGCCGGGTCGGCATCTCCCGGCGAGCCGACGCAGGAGGCCGGGTT
>JAFGQF010000071.1 GCA_016935775.1 Caldifarciminota bacterium | reverse complement strand
GGAGAGAGAGGGATTTGAACCCCCGATACCCTTACGGGTATACGTGATTTCGAGTCACGCGCCTTCGTCCACTCGGCCATCTCTCCGCAAAACAATACCAGGCTCGCCGACAGCCCGCCGGGTACGAAAGAACTCTCGCAGCAGCGCAGCGGACTCGTCAGCCAGCACACCTTCAGTTACGACGAACCGGTGGTTGAACCGGTTGTCTCCGGCAACGTCGTAGCGCGACCCGAGGCAGCCGAACTTGGGGTCGCGGCACCCGAACACGACCTGGTCGGGCCGTGCCAGGACCAGCGCGCCGGTGCACATCAGGCAGGGCTCCACCGTGCAGTAGACCGACGCACCGGTCAGCCGCCAGTTGCCCAGGGTGGCCGCGGCCGCGCTCAAGGCGACTATCTCGGCATGCGCGGTCGGGTCCCTGAGCGCCTCGGTCCGGTTGTGACCCCGACCGATGACCCGCTCGCCGTGCACCACGCAGCACCCGACCGGCACTTCTCCCTCCTCGCCGGCCTGCGCCGCCTCAAGCAGCGCCAGCCGCATCCACCGCTCGTTGTCGGTTCCTGACATCACAAACAGCGCGCCCGGCGTGATTTGAACACGCAACCTACGGATTCGTAGTCCGTCACTCTATCCAGTTGAGCTACGGGCGCACATCAACAATCAGCAAGATTTTAGAGGCCAGCCAGAGACGGTCAAGCCCGCGCCTTCCAGGCAAATCCGGCCACCAGGAACCCCGGTCAGTATCGTCCTGAACCCCGAATGGAGCCCGCCCGTCAAATTGATACGATGCATTCAATGATCAAGTCCCTTCCCGCACTGACACTGGCGCTCGCATTCGTCTTCTGCGCCGGACCGGCCCGCGCCGACTCGCCGCTCCCGGCCAACCCGGAACTGCTGAACGGCGACTTCACTGCCGGCCCGGACTCCGGCTGGACACTCGCCCGGCGTGACTTCGCCGGCTCGTCCGAGATCAAGCCACTCCCGGACGGCGGAATCACTGCCCGCAAGGTGATGTGCGGCTACGCCCGGCTGGCCCAGCGGGTCGACCTTCCCGACCTGCGCCGCCTGTTCACGACCAGCATCCGTACCCGGGCGAGCGTCAACAGCCCGGGCTACCACGGCTACGCGGCGCTGGTCCTCGGCTGGCTGGATGCCGACGGCAACCTGCTCGGCGAAACCCGCTGGTACACGCGCTCGGGCCGCTACGCGCCGCGCGCGAACGGCAACCACCGCGCAACCGAGCTGCCGACCTCTTCCGGCTGGCACGACATCGAACTGGACATTGCCGACGAGCTGCGCAAGTTCACCGGGTTCACCCCCGCGTCGGTGCGCGGGATGACCATCGCCTACGAGGCGTTTGGCTCGGGCACGAGCGCCTGTTGAGGGCTCTACATAATGGCGGAGGTCTCCGCCCGATTCGCGAAGCTGGAGCCGGTCCCTGCTGAAACCGACTGGTCCGACTAGAACAGGCTTACCTTGAAGTAGCGCTTCGGGTTGGCCCGGATGTCGGCCAGCAGGACCTGCAGTTCAAGGTTGGTCTTCCGCAATTCCTCGTAAAGCTCGTCCGAACCCAGCAGCCGCCCCGCGGTCGAGTTCGGGCAAAGCAGGCCGGCAAGCGTGTCGAGCGAGGCGGCCACCTGCACCAACTCGTCCGATGCCCGGCCCAGGCTGCGGTCGAACCCGGCCAGCCGCCCCTCGAACCGCTGCATCGGCCCGTCCAGGGTGCCGACCAGCTCGGTAATCGTGTTCCGCAACTCCGCCCGCAATTCCTCGGGGTCCAGCTGGGCGACGATCCGGTCGAGCCGCAGGAAGGTCTCCTCAAGGTCCAGGGCCTCGTTGAAACCTTCAAAGGTCGTCCCCTCGGCAACCGGGGTGCCGGTCCCGGGCGTAACCATCAAGTAGCGGTCCGACCCGAGGTAGCTCACCGAACGGATGGAGAAGCGGCTCTCGCTGGTCAGGCTGACCGCACGGTCCAGCCGCACCCGGCACAACACGCGGTTGCCGTCCAGCTCCAGCCCCGCGACCCGGCCCCGCGGCAGGCCCAGTACCTCCACCGGGTCGCCGACCCGCAGCCCGGTCACGTCGGTGAAACGGACTTCGACCTCTCGCTGGCTCCGGTCCTCGACGTGCCCGGACAGCCAGAAGTAGCCCAGTATCGCCAGCCCGACACCGGCCAGCAGGAACACGACCGTCAGGGCTTCACGCGCAGTTCGTTTCATAGGACTCCTTCCCGGCACGCTCCATCAACATCAGCCGGCCGTCACGCAGCATGTAAACCACATCGGCGATGTCGCGGGCCGACTCCAGGTCGTGGGTCACCGCGACCCCGGTCTTTCCCTTCTCGTCGCGCAGCCGAACAATCAGCCGCGTCATCCGCTCGCGCATCACCGGGTCCAGCCCGGTGGTCGGCTCATCGAAGAACAGGTAATCGGGATCGGTGACCAGCGAACGGGCAATCGCAACCAGCCGGCTCATCCCGCCCGACAGTTCGTGCGGGTAGCGGTCCCGGCAGTTTTCCATTCCCACCAGGGCCAGTGCTTCGCGCACGCGTCGTTCCAGCTCTGCCCGCGCCAGCCGTCGGGTCTCGCTCAGGGGCAGGGCAATGTTCTCCGCCACGGTGAGCGAGTCGAAAAGCGCCCCGCTCTGGAACACGAACCCGACCCGGCAAAGTACCGCCTCGCTGGCGGAGCCGTCGTCAGGCCGCAGCGTCACGCCGTCGTAGCGCACCTCGCCCGAATCCGGAACCATCAGCCCGGTCATCACCCGCAGCAACACGGTCTTGCCGATGCCCGACGGCCCGAGAATGACCACCACCTTCCGGTCCGGCACGAGCAGGCTCACCCGGTCAAGGACCGCTCGACCCTCGAACCGCTTGCTCACCTCGCGCACTTCGATCATCGGCTGAAGAAGAACAGGGCGACCAGGAAGTTCAGCACCAGGATCATCGCGGCCGATGAGACAACCGCGCTGGTGGCGGCCCGGCCGACACCGCGTGACCCGCCGCGCACCGTGTAGCCGCAGAAGCAGCCGTTGACGCCCACCACCAGGCCGAACAACACCGCCTTGCCCAGCCCGCCGAGAAAATCCCGCGCCATGAAGAAATGCGTCACCCCGTACATGAAAGTGTAGGACGACACGTTGAGCGCCACGCTCGAAATCAGCATCGCCACCAGCACCGCCGCCAGTTCCATCACCACCACCAGCACCGGCATGCTCAGAACCAGCGCGCCGATCCGCGGCAGGCAGAGAAACCGGTACGGGTTCACGCCCATCACCTCGAGGGCGTCAATCTGCTCCGACATTCGCATCGCCCCGATCTCGGCCGCCATCGCCGAGGCCGAGCGACCGGCGACCACGAAACCGGTGAACACCGGCGCCAGCTCGATCAGCACCAGCCGGCCCACGCCCATCCCGACAAAGTACTTCGGCACCACGCCCATCAACTGGTAGCTGGTCTGGATGGCGGTGGTCAGGCCGACGAAGACAGCGGCCAGCAGGACCACCGGCAGCGCCCCGACACCGTGGGTCCAGACTTGGTCGGCAAGCCGGGGCAGGGTCCGGCGCAGGTCCCAACGCGTGAAAAGGCTGCGCCCGACGAACGCGGCGTAGTGCGCCGAAACGCCTAGAACGCCCACGGCCGGTATCCTAACCCCGTGCCGAACGATGTCAATCGGCCAGGAAAGCGGACAACAGGCACCGCCCGGCGGTCGGCATTCAGAACCCGATTCCCCGCGTGCGGCAGACGGAGTCCCGGGCCGGCCATCACGACCCGGTCACCGGTCATTCCCATCGCCCCGGTACGTGAGAGAGGGGCGCCGAAGCGCCCCTCAATCGTTCGCTGCGCCTTGCCGCTAGTCCAGCCGCACGACCTTGACACGCGAGCCGCCGTCCGGGGTCAGTACCTCGACAAAGTAGATACCCCGGGCCAGCTCGGCCGGCTGCCAGAAGTACGTGCCGTTCCCGGCCCGCACCTCGAAGCCCCGGCGCTCGACTTCGCGGCCGGTCGCGTCATAGACCACCATCTCCATCTGCCCGGCGGTCCTCGTGTGATAGCTCACCCGGGCGCCGCGGCGGAACGGGTTGGGCTCGACCCGCAGCCGGTTCTCGGCCTCGGGCTTGCCCGGCCGGTTGCCGACCCCGGTGCCGGCGTACCACGAATGGGCGCTGTCCACGTTGGCCAGCACCCCGGACACGTTCGCGCCGCCGACAAAGGCGACGACAAAGGTCTGCGACGCCCCGGGCGGCAGGTCGAACGGCCCCACCGAGGCGCACACCGACCAGTCGTAGGGCCGGTTCGACGTGCGCGACTGGATAGTCCCGTTCATTATCCGGAACTTCTGGCCGTCGGTCATGCACGAATCCGGGTAAACCAGGTACGCGTGGTCGATACAGCAGAGGTTGCCGAACTGCGGCGGGTCGAGGATCGTCACGCCCACCGTCGGGTTCTCCGAGGTGTTCTGCCGCATCCAGACGAACCGGCGGGCCGAATCCGTGCCGGCGAGGTTCGACGAACTGGTGCCGAGGTCGAAATCGGCGAAGACTGCGGCATACAGCCCGTTCACCGCGTCGCCGCCGTCGTTGGCGATGTCGTACTCGATGACGACGAAATCGTCGTACCCGGCGGCCGCGTCCATGTAGCTGTTCTGCGTCACCACCAGGTCCTTGGGCGACGGGTGGCCGCTGTCGTCGAACTTGCCGTAGAAATGCTCATCACCGGCCCCGGGCGGGATGATCGGGACCAGGCTGTCCACCGGGTTCAGGTCCGCGTTCTGCGGCCCGCCGGGCGGATTGCCGAAATGTCGGTCCGCCACCCAGTCGGCCGCGTTGCCGACCGCGAAACTGCCCAGGAAAAGCACGCTCGCCGCGGTCTTCGGGTAGCGGAACCCGTT
>JAFGQF010000070.1 GCA_016935775.1 Caldifarciminota bacterium | reverse complement strand
TCAACCACCCGCCCGGACTGCAGTTCGTCGCCGACCACGAGCAGCTCGACGCGGGGCGCGGACATCCTAACGCACCAGTACCGCGCCGACCGCGGGCGCGAACCGGACAAGCAGGAGCAGGACCCCGCGCAGTGTGAGATTGGCGCAGGCACCTGCCAGCAGGTCGTCAACCATCACGCCCCAACCGCCCGGCAGGTCCTGCGACCGGTCGATGAAAGGCAGCTTGACAATGTCGAAGAACCGCCAGATGATGAATCCGACCAACATTCCCCAGGCCGACGGTGCCGGGACCATCCAGAAGAAAGTGACGAGCGTGCCGGCGACCTCGTCAATCGTCACCCGGCCCGGGTCCTTGCCCCAGAACTTCTCGAGGTCGGTTGCCAGCCGGACGCCGAGGAAGAACACGACGACCGTGACGGCGGCGTGCGGCAGCGGATGACGGATGAGAAACCAGGACGGGACCAGCGCAAACAGGCTGGTGACAGTCGCCGGTGCCAGCGGCGAGTAGCCGGTGAAGAAGCCGCTGCCGAGCAGCGCTTCGAAGAAGAGCCGCGGTCCTCTTATCGGCGGCCGCGCTTGGTGGGGATCCTCGTTTCCCATTCCACCACCGAGTTGGCCACCACGAATATCGAGGAGTAGGTACCGACGACTATGCCGATGGTCAGGACCAGCGCGAAGTCCCGGATCGCCGCCGCGCCCAGGATAAGCATGGCCACGGTGACAAACAGCGTCGTCGCCGAGGTAACGACAGTCCGGTTCAGCACCTGGTTGATCGCGGTGTTGACGACCGTCATGAACGACTCCTTGCGCATTTTCTTGACGTCCTCGCGGATCCGGTCGGAAACGACGATCGAGTCGTTGACCGAGTAGCCGATGACCGTCAGCACTGCGGCAATCACCGTGATGGTGATCTCCTTGTTGAACAGCGCCAGCACGCCGAGCGTGATCACCGTGTCGTGGACCAACGCCATCACCGCGCCGAGCCCGAACCGGAAGTCGAACCGGATGCTGACGTAGAACAGGATACCGACTATGCCGATGAGGATCGCCAGCAGGACCTTGCCCTGTAACTCCTTGGAGACCCTCGGCCCGACCGATTCCTCGCGCAGTATCTCGAACTCGTTGCCCGGGAAGCTGACGGCGAACTGCTCGCGTACCCGGTCGGCGAAGCCCTGCTCCCCTTCGCCGAACTCCTTCGCCCGGACGCGAATCATGAAGTCGCCGGCCTCGTCCCGCTGGATCGACGCACTGCCGTCCGAAACCGCGTTGACCGCCGCCCGGACAGCGTCGGTCCCGACCGGTTCGCTGAACCGCACCTGCAGCATCGTCCCGCCGGTGAAGTCCACCCCATAGTTGAAACCGCCTCTCAGCACGATGCTTAGTACGCTCAGAACGAGCAGGATGCCGGACACAAGGAAGAACAGCCTGCGCCGGCCGACGAAGTTGATGTTGGATTCCTTGATCAGTCTCATCTCAGATCCTCAGCTTCTTGACCTCGAACCGGCTCAGGAACCAGTCGAAGATGAATCTCGTCAGGAAAACCGCGGTGATGACGTTGATCACCAGGCCGGTTATCAGCGTTATGGCGAACCCGCGAATCGGGCCACTGCCGATAAAATAGAGCGCGATCGCGGTGATAACGGTCGTCAGGTTGGCGTCGAGGATCGTCACCAGCGCCCGGTCGTAGCCGGTATCGACCGCCGCGAGCGTGGTTTTGCCCGCACGCAGCTCCTCGCGGATCCGCTCGAAGACCAGCACGTTGGCGTCCACCGCCATCCCGATGGTGAGCGCGATGCCGGCCAGCCCCGGCAGCGTCAGCGTCGCCCTGAGACCCGAGAGGACCGCCAGCAGGAAGAAGATGTTGAACACCAGCGCCAGGTCGGCCAGCGCCCCGCCGACCGCGTAGTAAATCAGCATGAAGAGCAGCACCGCCAGCGCGCCGATCAGACCGGCCTGGACGCCCTGACGGATCGAGTCGTTGCCCAGCGACGGGCCGACCGACCGCTCCTCGACGATGTTGACCGGCGCCGGCAAGGCGCCCGACCGCAGCACAATTGCCAGGTCGCGCGACTCGTCGGGGTTCACCTCGTTGGTCGTGATCATCGCGTTGCCGTCCGGGATCCGGCTCTGGATCACCGGCGCCGACTTGACGATGTCATCGAGCACTATTGCCAGCCGCCGCCCGATGTTCCGGCCGGTCACCTGGGCAAACACCGCCGCGTCCTTCTTGGCCAGCTTCAGGCTGACTATCCAGGTGTTGGACATCCCCGGGTCCGACCCCTGGTAGGGCGCGGGCCGGGCGTCCTTGATCGCCGAACCCAGCATCTCCGGTTCCCTCTTGAGCAGGTAGAGCCGCCGGACATCACGTCCCTCGTGCGCCTCGACCGGTCCGAAAAGGAACTCCTGCCCCTCGGGCCAGTACTGCTCGGAGCCGGCAAGCAACCGGCGGAACTCCGGGAAATCAACGTCCTCGATCCCGAAATCGCGGTCAATCGTCTGGATGTAGCCGAGGAAGCTGCCGACCTCGTCTTCCTCGAATTCGCCGAGCTCACTGGCCCAGTCGGTGGTGTCGTCCGCGGTCGAGTCTGGCTCGACGCCCGGCGTCTCCTCTTCCTCGACCGGGAGAACCTCGCCTTTCAGCGCCAGCTCAAGCTTGTCGTCGATGGTCTTCAACGCATCGTAAGTTGTACGCTCGTCGGCTACCAGCTGGAACTGGAGTTGCGCGGTCTGGCCGATCAGGCCCTTCGCCCGGTCGCGGTCGACCCCGGGCAACTGCACCAGGATGCGATCCTGGCCAATCTTCTGGATGATCGGCTCGTACACGCCGAACTGGTCAATCCGGTTGCGGATGACCTCGAGTGCCCGGTCCCCGGCATCCCTGGCATCTTCCTTGCTCAGCTTGGTCTTGTCGACTTCGAGCACGAGATGCATCCCGCCGACCAGGTCAAGTCCCAGGTGCAGGGCCCGCTTGTGCAGGCCGGCAAGCTTCTTCTGGTGCTGTCCCCTCTCGAGCTCGACTTTCAGGCTGTCTTCCCTGGTCTCGGCCCGCGACAGCTTGTCTGCCAGCGCCCGTTCGGCTCCCGGCATCACGAAGTAGAGCTGGAACGTCGGGTAGAGCGACCATATGGCCAAACCGATGGCCACAACCAGAACCGCAAACTTCCACCTTGCGCCTTTCAAGAGTAAACCTCCAGGATATGCTTCATTTCGGCAACTGCCTCCCTGAGGCCGACCATCAATGCCCGGGCGACGATCGCAAACCCGATACTGTAGCCGTCTGCAACCCCGAGTTCGACCATCGGCACGACGTTGCGATAGTCCAGCCCGTGACCTGCGTGAACCGCCAGTCCCAACTCCCGCGCCGCACCCGCCGCCGCCGCCAGCTTCGCCAGCTCGCCTGCGCGATCGCCGCGTTCCCGGCAGTAGGCATCGGTGTTCAGCTCCACGACCTCGGCACCAATCCGGGCAGCCGCCTCGATCTGACGGGGATCAGGCTCGATGAAGACGCTGAGCCTGATACCGGCCCGCTTGAGCCGGCGCGCCACCGGCCCGATCCGCGTCCCCAACCGGGACAGGTTCAGACCGCTGGTCGTGGTCACCTCGGTACTAAGTTCTGGAACCAGCGTGACTTGATCAGGCTTGATCTCTGATGCAATACCGACCATCTCACGGCTGGCCGCCATCTCAATCGTCAACTCGCTCTTGACTGTCGCCCGCAGCAACTGCACGTCACGCTCGTTGATATGCCGCCGGTCCCTCCTAAGGTGAACGGTGACACCGTCCGCCCCTCCCAGTTCGACCATCGCCGCCGCCTGCACCGGGTCAGGGAAATCTGCTCGCCGCGCCTGGCGCAGCGTGGCGACATGGTCGATGTTGACGGAGAGCATCCGCACAGTGGTGCGAATTCTAGGAGAGGACGCACCCAATGTCAAGGAATGCCGGGACTTGCGGGCCCCGTCACCGCCGGAAGCCGGTTCGGCGACGGTTGACATCAGCCCGATTTGCTCTACAATTCCGCGTCTGCCGGGATAGCTCAGTTGGTAGAGCACGGGACTGAAAATCCCGGTGTCCACAGTTCGATTCTGTGTCCCGGCACCTTCTTGCTATTTGGCAACATACTGCCTTGGAGGAATACTTGGCCAAGACTTCTCTGTCCGTGCTGAAGCGCGAACGCCAGACCGCCCGGCGCCGGCTGCGCAACGTGAAGCGCCGCAAGCAACTGCGCGCCTCGCTCAAGCAGATCAGGGCGACCGAAGACAAGGAAGCTGCCGGCAAGCTGCTTCCCGAAGTCCAGTCGGTCATCGACAAATCTGCCCGCAACAACATTATCCACCGCAACACCGCCCGGCGGCTGAAGTCCCGCCTGGCCAAGCAGGTCGCCAAGCAGGGCTGAGGACGCCCGGCCGGGCGCCCGATGATACCGACCCGGTCCGGCCTGTTCCCGGACCGCGCAGACCGATGAAGATCGCAATCCACGCCATCTACTACCACCCCGAAGTCGGCGGGATGGAAAGCCACATCAAGGACATCGCCGAGGAGTTCGTCGCTCGGGGCCACCGGGTCCACATCGTCTGCGGCAGTTCGCTGCCCGGGCTCGTACCCGAGGAGGAGATCGGCGGCGTCCGGGTCACCCGGACACGCTGGTTCGGCCGCAACCAGGTCGGCTGGCTGCGCTACGTCCTCGCCTCGCAGCGAACCTTCCTGCGGGCCGCACGCGACGCCGATATCGTTCACGGCCAGGGTTTTCCCTGCGCCCTGCCGGTTCGCACCGCTCGGCGGGAATACGGCATCCCCGGACTGGTCACGGTGCATTCGTCCCACTTCCTGCGACTGGCCCCGCAGCGGCTGCTCCGGCCCGGGCTGAAATGGCTGTTTGCACCACTCGACCACATCCTGACCCCGAGCGCCGAGCTCGCCGCCGCGGTCCGGCTGGTCGCACCGGACCGGCAGGTCGAGACTTATGTCAACTCGGTCAACACGCGGGTGTTCCGCAAGACCGAACCCGCGCTCGAGGACCGGGGACGGGCAATCCTCGTCTGCCCGCGCCGATTGGTCGAGAAGAACGGCGTCCGGTTTGCCGTCCAGGCACTGCCTCTGATTCTCAAGACCGTGCCCTCCCGGCTGTACATGGTCGGCCCCGGTCCCCTGCAGGCCGAACTGGAAGCCCTGGCCCGGTCGCTCGGGGTCGCCGACTCGGTCGTCTTCATGGGCTCGCAGCCCCACGACAGGATGCCCGCCATTCTCAGCTCGGCCGACGTCATCCTGATCCCGTCGCTGATGGAGGCGACCTCAATTGCCGCGCTCGAATCAATGGCCTGTGAACGGGTCATCGCCGCATCGAATGTCGGCGGCCTGCCCGAGATCATCGACGACGCAATCGGCACCCTGTTCCGCCCCGGCGACCCCGAGGAGATCGCGCGTCGGGTTATTGGACTCCTGGGGCGGGAACGGGCATCAATGGGTCGCATCGCTCGCCAGCGGGTCGTTGACAACTGGAGCGCCGCACGCCTCGCGGACCACCACCTCGCGCTCTACCGGCGTATCATTGACCGCTTCCACGGGTCACCCGCCGCGACCGCCGATGGCTGAGGACAACTCCCGAACCCGGCCGGCAGTTCCCCGCTGGCTGCGTTTCGCACTCGGCCTCGTCATCGTCGTGGCTGCCCTCTACTTCCTGGTCAGCCGGCTGGTGCGTGACTGGAGCCAGATTCCCTGGTCCGACATTCGGTTCAACTACCCGGTCCTGGTCGTTTCTTTCGGGGTTCTCTTCCTGCTGTACCTGCCGGTTTTCGGGCTGACATGGACGGTGCTGCTCCGCTCGCTGGGTGAAAGGCTGTCGGCCTTCCGTGCCACCGCCATCATCTCGGTTTCGCAGATGGGCAAGTACGTCCCGGGCAAGGTCTGGTTCACTCTCGGCCGCGCAGTCCTGGCCCGGCGCCACGGCATACCCGAATCCAAGACGGTACTGACGGCGTTCATGGAAGCCGGCTTTGCCCTGCTGGCGGCGCTGCTGCTCTTCGGCGTGACGGTGATCCTGCTGCCGCGGGGACAGGTGCCCGGCTACGCCTACTGGGCGTTCGTCCTCGTCCCGGTCTGCCTGGTCTGTCTCTACCCGCCACTGCTCCGGCGCATCGTCAACGCGCTGCTGCGCCGGCTCAAGCAGCCGCTCCTCGACATCAACCTGCCGCTCCCGCGGATAGTCGCCATCGTCGGCCTCTACCTGCTGATGTGGGTCGTCCAGGGGTTCGGCTGCTTCCTGCTCATCAACTCGTTCTACCCGCTGGCGCTGGACCGGCTGCCGATAGTCGTCGGCGGGTATGCACTGGCCTGGATACTGGGATTCCTCAGCCTGGTCACGCCGGCCGGTCTCGGCGTTCGCGAAGGCATCCTCACCTTCGCCTTCCGCTTCGCGATGCCCGAACCGGTCGCCATCCTCGCCGCGCTGCTCACCAGGGTCTGGATAACCCTGGCCGAAGTCGTCGCCGCCCTGGCGCTGCTGCCTTTCGTCCGCAACCGCCGAAAGGAGACGGCATGAAACTGAAACGCCGCCCGGCCGGGAACCGCCGCCGGGAAGCGGTCCCGGCCCCGCCCGACGCGATATCACAGCGCGGCCAGCACCGGCTCGCTCTGGTCGTCATATTCATCCTGCCGCTGGTGTTCTACGTCAAGTACCTGTTCGGCAGCCAGATGCTGTTTGGCACCGACTGGCTCGGCGCCGGCGGCTACCAGCTCCGGCAGTTCATGGCCGAGTACATCCGGGCCAACGGCAACGTCGCGCTGTGGCTGCCCGCCATTCTCAGCGGCCAGCCGACCGTCGCCGCATTCTTCGGCGACCTGTTCTACCCGAC
>JAFGQF010000291.1 GCA_016935775.1 Caldifarciminota bacterium | reverse complement strand
TTCGCCATCGACTGCAGCAGCAACGAGGTCATCGCGCAGCTGCCGTTGGTCGCCGCCTACGACGTGGTCTATGACTCCATCGACAACAAGGCCTACTGCACGTTCGGGTACGTCGAGTCTCTGATGGTCGTGGACGGGCACACTCATGCCCGCATGGGAGCGCTGCCACTGCCTTCCGGCATCGGCGGGAGCACTTGCGCGTGGAGCAGTTCGATGGACCGGATGTACGTGGCATACGAGGACAACGACGTGCTGGTCCTGGACTGCACGGCCGACACCGTGGTGGCGACAATCCGGGTCGGCCGAGGCCCGAGGCGGCCGGTCATCAACGAGCGGCACCGCAAGGTGTACGTACCGAACATCGACAGCGAGACCATCTCGGTTATCGACATGGAGACCAACGAGGTCATCCGGACCATCCAGCTGGACGATTGTGCCATCCACGGCTGCTACAGCTACGCGGCAGACAAGTACTATGTTGGGGATGTTGGGGATGAGATATGGGTGATTGACGGCGAGGAGGACACGGTCGTGGCCCGTGTGGACCTGCCGGTCGGGACGGCCGTTACGGCATTCGCTGCAGTGGAAACCGAAGCGCTGGTGATGGTGGCCACCAACAGGTCTGGCCCTGACAGCATCTACGTGCTGGACGCATTGGGCGATTCCGTCGCGGCGGCGGTGCCGGCGGGAACGCAGCCCCGGGCGTTGCTGTGGAGTCACGCTAGCCGAAGCGTCTACTGCGTCAGTACCTCAGGTCCGACCAGCGGCGAGCTCGCGGTCGTGGCTGAGGATGGCAGTGGCGTCCGGCTGACCTTGCCGCTCGGGGATTACCCGTCGGCGATGGCCTTCTCACCGGTGAGCCAGAGGCTCTACATCGGGCATCAAGGAACCAGGCGCGTGTACGTTGTCCGGGATACGACAACCGGGGTGACCGAGCCGGCTGGAACTCCTGCTCGATGTCCCCAGTTGACGCTCAGACCGAACCCCTTCGCGGGCGCAACGGTGGTAGGGATGCCGGAGGGGATCCCAGGTGGGGAAGGTGTGCGGGTGTTCGGTCCCGACGGCAGGCTGGTTAGAGTACTGGCTGCTACGCGGGCCGCAGGGAGGCGTGCAGAATGCGTTTGGGATGGCCGGGACACGGCGGGAAGAAGCGTCGGCCCGGGGGTCTACCTTGTGGTTGTGGACGGTGACCCGCGGTGCTGTGCCAAGGCAATAAAGCAGTGATAGGGTCGTGCGCCATCGCCCGAGTTCTGGTTTGCAGCCCGAAGGTCTGCCTGCGGGTCGTGGCCAGCATGAGCTGTGACGTACTGCTTGGTGGAGAAGGGCCTACCGAACGAGGAGGTACCTGTGAGCCGTGGGGTGCTACTGACGATAGTTGGTCTGCTACTGGCGGCCGTGCCGGTGGCGGCCGCCGAATGGCAGACGGTCTACGACTGCGACGATGAGCCGAGCCGCGCAGTTGCCGTAGCTGCGGACGATTCCGGAAACGTCTTCGTGCTCGCTGACTTGCTGGATGAGAGCCAAGGCTCCCCGGTCGGCATCACTGTCGCAAAACTCGACGCCGGCGGGGTCAAGCGGGCGGAGTGGGTCTACGACAGTACAGATGCCGAGGGAGTCGAGATTGTCGTGGACGGGCAGAATGACGACATCTATGTCCTGACGCGAGTGGACGAGTTCGAGTATTGGGTCCTGCAGTTTGATGCCGCCAGCGACTCGGGTGAGCTGAACTGGGCGGATTGCGCGATGGACGAAGGGGCAGACGAGTTCCCGGCCGACATGGCACTGCAGCGTCAGGGTAGCGTGGTGCTGGGGGTGGGCGTTTCGGTGACCGCCTTCGACTACGTGGACTCGTTGGAGGAGCCATCCGAAGAGGATTTCCTGACCATCGCGTACGGCCCGAACGGCACCCGGCGGTGGGAGGCGGGATTCGATTGGGGAATCAGCAACGAGGACCTGGACCGTACAGACATCCCGATGGCGGTCGGTGTGGACCCTGCAGATGGCGCCGTCTACGTGGCCGGCAAGAGCGTGACTGGCTCCTGCGACGTCGAGGAAGATGACATCCGGGTGTCGGTCGTGAAGTATGCAGCGGGCGGCGGATTTGTCTGGAGCACTTCCTTTGTCCGTGAGAACTATGACGTTGGTGCCGAGTTCTTAAGGGTCGCGGACATCGCAGTCGGCGCTGGCGAACGCGTCTATACCGCGGAGACTTACCTCGACACGACAGCCATAGGTGCGGATGACGACAACCTCCAGATTCGGGCCACAGGGACGGACAAGGTGACCAACATCCACGGGCACAAGCACGTGGACGCTGATGACTACCACGAGACGCCCGTCGCCATCGCGACCGGATGCCAGGATGCGGTGTACATCCTCGGCCAGCGTGTTCCGGTGGCAGAATCCGACTCCCAAGCGACTATGCTGGTCCACTGCTACAGCGCCAAACTGCGGCAGGAACTCTGGTACCGGCATTATCCTCTTGGGGCTGTGCCACCGCTGCAGCAGCCGGATGAATACCCGCTGCTTTCTCGCGCGCTGGCGGTTGACACCGCAGGGACAGCCTATGTCACTGGGACCGAGACAGTCTCGGACCCGGGAGACACAACCACCAGCAGCGGCATCGTCACCCTGATGTATCGGGGCGACGGGTTGGGTACGGACGTGTGGCACTACAACAACCTGGGGCTTGCGGACACGTCCGCAGACATCGTCGTGTGCCCGGGACCCGACGGCGAGTGGGTCTGTGTCATCGGGACGACTGTAGACGAGGAGGACAGCCTTCCAAATGTCGTCGTGATGCGCTACGATGTTCCCGAACCGGAGGGTGTGTGGCTGGAGGTGGAACCGGTTCCCATCGGCGCCGGGGTAGTCAGAGAGGGTGGTTGGCTGGAACACGCGACCTCCGCCGGCTCGGATTACATCTACGCAGTCAAGGGTAAGAAGTCCCTTGAGTTCTGGCGGTACGATGTCGCGGACGGGTCGTGGCTCCCGCGTAGCAACGTGGAGGAGGGCCTGGAGGGCAAGATGCCCGGAAAGGGGTGTCGTGGGGTGTGGGACGGTGGAGACTACATCTACATGACCAAGGGCCACAACACGCTCGGCTTCCACCTCTACGACATCGCCTCTGACTCCTGGTCCCAGTTGCCCGACGTGCCCGAGGGGCCGATCGACAAGAAGGTCAAGGGCGGGACCGACATGGTGTATGTCGAGAAGGACAGTGTCGGCTATGTCTACCTGCTCAAGGGGTACAAGACCGAGTTCTACCGCTTCAATACTATGAGTGATACGTGGGAATCTCTGCCCAACGTGCCGTGGGGCTACAAGGAGAAGTGGGACAAGGGTTCGTGGCTAGTGCACGACGGGGCAAGCGACGGCTGGCTCTACGCCCACGAGGCCAAATACTACGACCGGGCTACGTACAACCACTACATGTTCCGCTACGACCTTGCGGCCGACACCTGGGACACCCGGGCGTTGGACGGCATGCCGCTCCTTGGCCTGCACGGCGGCCGCGTCAGGAAAAAGAAGTCAAAGGACGGAGGCTGCGCGGCGTACCTGGCAGGACGCATCTATGCTCTCAAGGGTGGGAACACGCAGCAGTTCTTCAAGTATGACACAACGGAGCGAATGTGGTCCGAGCTTGACACGGTGCCGACCAACGGGTCAACCGGCAAGAAGAAGCGCGTGAAAAAGGGGGCGGACATCGTGTACTGCCCGGGTTCGGGAGCGCTCTACGCTCTCAAGGGCAACAAGACCCGGGAATTCTGGGAGTACGGATCGGGTGCAGGTAGCCCCCAAGAGTGGGGCAGGGCTTCGCATACCACTAGGCCTGCTGGTGGCGGTCTGGACGGCGAGGAGGCGGTGTTTGAGGGCTTTGAGGCGTACCGGCCGCGCTGGAACGCGGCTGGCACCTGGGTGGTCTACTTCCGCGAGGATGACGACGGCGACCTGCAGATATTCGCCTCGCCCTACGGAGGCGGCGACGAGGTCCAACTCACGGATGTGGAGACCGACTGCGAGTACCCGGTCTGGAGCCCGGACGGCGAGTACGTCGCGTTCCAGATAGACGACACGCTGACCGGCTTCTACCAGATTGCCAAGGTGGCGTTCGAGGAAGAGGATACCGACCTGTCCGCCCCCGCTGAGATGGCCGTGTCGCAGGTGACGAAGCGGGCGCTTCAATCCGCGAGTGCCACGGTTCTTCGGCCGAACCGGCACGCGGTCGAAGCCGTGTTGAGAACGGAGCAGATGACGGCCGGGTCTTCGGTGCTTCGGGTTGCCGAGGATGCGGCGGTCGTGGTCTCTGCAGCCGAAGTCCAGCCGGTGCCGCGCCGGTCCCCGGCAACGGACGAGGACATCGACATCCTGACCAGTACGGAATACGACCACGAGTACCCGGAGTGGTCGCCTGACGGCCAGTACATCTGCTTTCAGCGTGACGACGAGTACGGGTACACGCAGGTCTTCCGGATTGAGGCCGAGGGCGGCGACGAGGAGCAGTTGACCGACGACGAGGCCGACCACGAGATGCCGGTCTGGCTGAATGACGAGAACGTCGTCTACGTTCACTCCCCGGATGAGGACTACGAGCAGATAGGCCGGTTCGACATCTCGGGCATGGACCAGTCGATTCTGACCACCGAGGAGACGGACCACGCCGCCCCGGCCGCGAGCCCGGACGGGGAGGATGTCTGCTACCAGTACCTGGACGAGTGGGGCATGTACCAGATTGGCCGGGTGTCGGCCGAGGGCGGGGACGAGGACAAGCTCACCGAGGAAGGCATCGACCTCGAGAACCCGACTTGGTCCTCGGACGGGCAGTCGATCTTCTGCACCGGCTGGCGCTACCCGGGGACCGAGATCGGGCTGGTGGACGCCATCAGCGGCGGCTACGAGGCCCAGACCGACTCGACCGTGATCCGGGACTACCCCGATGTGTTCTACGATTCGGAGGAGACCGAACAGAACCTGGTGGTCTACGAGCGGGAGGGCTCGGCCGAGGCGCAGGCCGGGGGGCTTGACCGGCCCCGGCCGCCGCGTCCCAAGCGGGAGGGCACCGGCGTCTTCCTGGTGCGGGTAGCGCCTTCCACCGGGAGCGGTGCGCAGGGCGCGGGGCAGGGCCGGGTGGTCTTCGGCCGGCTGCAGCCCAACCCGGCGCCGGGCAGGGTGTTAATCCGCTGGCAGGTGCCCAGCCTGCAGCGGGTGTCGCTGCGGGCCTATGATATCACCGGGCGGCTCGTACGGGTGCTGTGTGAGGGCACGATGAAGCCGGGCGAGTACAACCTCACCTGGGACGGGACGGATGATGCCGGGCGGAAGCTGGCTCGCGGCGTCTACTGCTGCAAGCTCGAGTCGGACGACCAGACGGTCCAGAGGAAGCTGGTCCTGGTGCGCTAGGTCTACGCGCTGGCCGCCAAGGCCGCCCGGTTGTGAGGACGGCCAGAGCTTGTTTGACAGCCGGCCGGGATGGCCCTATAAGTTTCCGTGCCCCCGCAAAAGACAGCCGACTTCGTCCACCTCCACAACCACTCGCAGTACTCGCTGCTGGACGGCGCGTCGCAGATTGACGAGCTGGCGGCGCGGGCGGCCGAGTTCGGGATGCCGGCCCTGGCGCTGACCGACCACGGCAACCTGTTCGGCGCGGTGAAGTTCTACAAGGCCTGCCGCAAGGCGGGCGTGAAGCCGATTATCGGCTGCGAAACCTATGTCGCACCCGGGGACCGGCGCGAGCGGAAGATCCATTCCGACATCCGGGAGTCGAGTTTCCACCTGACCCTGCTCTGTCGCAACCGCGAGGGCTGGGATAACCTGATGAAGCTGGTGTCTTACGCCTACCTGGAGGGGTTCTACTACCGGCCGCGGATCGACAAGGAACTGCTTGGGCGGTTCGGCAGGGGACTGATCGGGATGTCGGCCTGCCTGAAGGGCGAGGTGAACTACTGGCTGAGCAAGGGCGACGCCGGGCGGGCGATGAACGCCGCAGCGAGCTACCAGGAGTTGCTGGGGCCGGAGAACTTCTACCTCGAGGTGATGCGTAACGGGTTCCCGGAGCAGGAGAGGATCATCCCCGGCGTGCTGGAGTTGTCGGCCGAGCTCGGCATCCCGGTGGTGGCGACCAACGACTGCCACTACCTCAGGCGCGAGGACGCGCGGGCGCACGAGGCGCTCTTGTGCATCCAGACCGGCAAGAAGCTGACCGACGACGCCCGGATGAAGATGAGCTCGGACCAGCTCTACTTCCGTTCGCCCGAGGAGATGCGCGAGCTGTTCCGCGACCTGCCCGACGCGGTGAGGCGGACCCGGGAGGTGGCCGAGCGCTGCGAGCTGGACCTCGATTTCGACAAGGTGACATTCCACCTGCCGCGGTTCGACGTGCCCGAGGGATTCAGCGGCTCGGGCGACTACCTCGAGCACCTTGCCCGCAAGGGTCTGGCCGAGCGCTACCCGGAGGTGACGCCCCGGCACGAGGGGCGGCTGAAGCAGGAGCTCGACGTCATCCGCGAGATGGGGTTCCCGGGCTACTTCCTGGTGGTGAAGGACATCGTTGATTTCGCGCGCGGCAAGGCGATACCGGTCGGGCCGGGCCGAGGCTCGGCGGCCGGTTCGCTGGTGCTCTACTGTCTGGGGATAACCGACATCGACCCGCTGCGCTACGACCTGCTGTTCGAGCGTTTCCTGAACACCGAACGGGTGACCCTGCCGGACGTGGATATCGATTTCTCGGATACGCGGCGGCCGGAGATCATCGAGTACATCCGCGAGCGTTACGGCCGCGACTCGGTGGCCCAGATCATCAGCTTCGGGACGATGAAGTCACGGGCGGTGGTGCGCGATGTCGGCCGGGTGATGGACGTGCCGATCGGGGAGGTGGACCGGCTGGCCAAGCTGATCCCGCAGGGGATGGAGCTGGACAAGGCGCTGGTGGCATCGTCCGAGCTGCGCCAGCTCGTCGAGGGCAATCCGCAGTACCGCGAGCTGGTGGCCATCGCCCGGCGGCTCGAGGGCCTGAACCGGCATGCCTCGATCCACGCTTCGGCGGTGGTGATCACGCCGAAGCCGCTGATCGAGGTGGCGCCTATTTACCGGACGCCCGAGGACGACGTCTGCACCCAGTTCGACATGTACTCGCTCGACGACGTCGGGCTGCTGAAGCTGGACGTGCTCGGGCTCACGACCCTGACGGTGGTCGAGGAGGCGACACGGCTCATCCGCGAGGCCGGCCACGAGTTCGACCCGGGGCACCTGCCGCTCGACGACGGTCCGACCTACGAACTGCTCCAGCGCGGGGACGGGGTGGGCGTGTTCCAGCTCGAGAGCGCCGGGATGCGCGACCTGTGCCGCCGGATGCAGCCCGAGAGCCTGGAGCACATCATCGCGTTGATCGCGCTCTACCGGCCCGGGCCGATGGACCTGATTCCGACCTACGTCGCCCGCAAGGAGGGCAAGGAGAAGATCGAGTACGAGCACCCGCTGCTCGAGCCGATCTGCCGCGAGACCTACGGCATCCTGATCTACCAGGAGCAGGTGATGCAGGCGGCGCAGACCCTGGCCGGTTACACGCTGGGCAGCGCCGACCTGCTGCGCCGGGCGATGGGCAAGAAGAAGCCGGAGCAGATGGCCGCCCAGCGCGACGTGTTCGTCAAGGGCTGTGCCGACACCAACCGGATCGGGGCGCGCCAGGCCCAGCGGATCTTCGACCTGCTGGCCAAGTTCGCCGGCTACGGGTTCAACAAGTCGCACGCCGCCGGCTACGGCCTCTTGTCCTACATCACCGCGTTCCTCAAGGCCAACTACCCGGTCGAGTTCATCTGCGCGACGCTGATCAGCGAGCAGGGTAACTTCAAGAAGCTGGCCAAGTTTGTCAGCGAGGCCCGGCACATGGGCATCGAGGTGCTGCGGCCGGACGTCAACCTGAGCCGGGCCGAGTTCGCCATCGAGCCGGCGGGCGACCGGCGGGCGGTGCGGTTCGCGCTGGCCGGCATCAAGAACATCGGGCACAAGGCGGCCGAGCTGCTGGTGCGCGAGCGCGAGGAGAACGGGCGCTACGAGGGCCTGCTGGACCTGCTGATGCGCAACCGGGGCACGCTCAACCGCAAGGCCGCCGAGAGCCTGATCAAGGCGGGCGCGCTCGACGGCTTCGATCCCAACCGGACACGGCTGCTGGCCGGGCTCGAGCTCGAGATGGCCCGGGCCGGTTCCGAGCGGCTGCGGTTCGAGGAGCGGCAGGCGAGCCTGTTCGGCGAAGACGAACCGGAGATGGTGAGCGAGGACGTCCACTACGATACCCGCCAGCTGCTGAGCTACGAGAAGCAGGCTTTCGGGTTCTACTTCTCGTCGCACCCGCTCGAACCGTGGCTGGTCGAGTACGACGGGCTGAACCTGGTCCGGACCGGCGAGCTCGCCGTCAGGAACGACGGTGACGCGGTCGCCATCGGCGGGGTCATCACCTCCCGGCGCTGGCGCAAGGACCGGCGCGACCGGCAGTATGCCATCCTGACGCTCGAGGACTTCGACGACACGATCGAGGTCGCCGTGTTTGCCGACCCGCTCGAGAAGTACCGCGAGTACCTGTTCGTCGACAACCTGGTCATCTTCCAGGGCCGGGTGCGCCGGCGCGACGAGCTCGGCGTGCCCCAGCTCTGGTGCGACCGGGCGCTGCCATTCACCTCCGCCTGGCGCCACATCCAGCGGGTGATGCTCGTGCTCGACGGCGAGGATTCGACCAACGGCCGGCTCGAGAAGTTCCGCGCGCTGGCGGCACAGCATGACGGCGAAGCGATGGTCTTCTTCCGGGTGCGCGACAAAGACGGCCGCAAGCGGGTCGTCTGGGCCAAGGAGTTCAAGCTCAAGCCGACCAACGAGTGCCTGCTGGCGTTGCGCGAGCTGTTCGGCAAGAAGGCCGTCGCGGTCCAGGGCGAGCTTCCCCGGGTCGAGGACAGCCGGCGCCGGTACCGCCGCCAGTCCTGATTCCAGCCGACAACCGGGCCGGGGTCAGTCGGCGGGTTCGGGCAGGGTGAGCGAGCGGAGCCGCCGGACGCGCTCGGCAAGCGGCGGGTGGGAGGCAAACCAGTTCGCGGTGGCGCGCCGGTCCCTGGCAAAGGGCGATGCGATGAACATGTGGGCGGTGGCGTCGGACGCGGTGATCAGCTTCTCGTCCGTCTGCCCGAGCTTGGCGAGCGCCGAGGCCAGGCCGTGCGGGTTGCGGACGATGAAGGCGCCGGAGGCGTCGGCGAGGAACTCACGCTGGCGCGAGATGGCCGAGCGGATCAGCGCGACCAGCAGCGGCGCCAGGATGGCCAGCGCGATGCCCACAACGGCGAGGATCGCGCCGGCCTGGCCGCCGCCGCGACCGGAAGACCGACGGCGCCGGCCTCCGCCGAAGAAGATGCCGAACCGCAGGAAGACGTCGCGCAGCAGGATGATGAGCCCGCCGACGATGGCGACAACCGTCATCATCAGGATGTCGTAGTTGCGGATGTGGGCCATCTCGTGGGCGACCACGCCCTGAATTTCTTCACGATTCATCATTCGCAGCAGGCCCTCGGTGACCGCGATGGCGGCCTTCTCGGGCTTGCGGCCGGTGGCGAAGGCGTTAGGCGCCATCGTGTTCATCACGAAGACGCGGGGCTTGGGCAGGCCGGCGGCGATGGCGACTTCCTCGACGACATTGTGGAGCTGGCGATGCGCCACCGGGTCGGCCGGCCGCGCGCCGTTCACGGCCAGGGCGATGCGGTCGGAGTTGTAGTAAAGGACGAGGTTGTAGACGACGATGCCGAGAGCGAACAGCGCGTAGATCTCCCAGCCCCAGCCGAAGTAGGCGCCCATCCCGGCGCCGACCGCGGCCAGCAGCAGGACAATGAGGAACAGGAAGAAGACCGTGCCGCGCTTGTTGCGGGCGATGAGCTTGTACAGGTCGGAGCGCTCAGGCATCAGACATTCAACCACAGAGGCACAGAGGACACCGAGGGTCGGACAAGGAGAGAAGACAACCACGAAGACACGTAGGAAGGTGGGACAGGGCGGAGGACAGAAAGGGAGTCCAAACACCAAGACACCAAGGACACCGAGGTGAGGGCATGAGAAAAAACCAGCAATGAAGGAACCAAGACCACCACGTGTGAGGAGGGGAGGAGATGGTCCGTCACTTCTCCTCTCTTGGTGTCTTTGTGTTTATCCGGTCCGGTTCAGAACTGGACCTTGGGCGCCTCGCGCTCGGACTCGGGCACCGAGTAGAACTCCTCGGCCTTGAAGTTGAACATCCCGGCGACGATGTTGGACGGGAACATCTGGATCTTGTTGTTGAAGTCCATCACCACGTCGTTGTAGAACTGGCGGGCGAAGGAGATCTTGTTCTCGGTCGCGGTCAGCTCTTCCTGGAGTTTCAGGAAGTTCTGGTTGGCCTTGAGCTCGGGGTAGTTCTCGACCACGGCGAAGAGCGACTTGAGGGTGTCGGAGAGCATGTTGTTGGCCTTCGCCGA
>JAFGQF010000290.1 GCA_016935775.1 Caldifarciminota bacterium | reverse complement strand
GGTGGCCGGCGACTGCATCAAGTTCGGCCACGAGGTGACAATCTTCGAGGCGCTGCACAAGCCGGGCGGGGTGCTGGTCTACGGGATACCCGAGTTCCGGCTGCCGAAGTCGATCGTCAAGCGGGAGGTCGACTTCGTGCAGGAGATGGGCGCGAAGCTGGTCTGCAATTTCGTGGTCGGGATGACGCGGACGATCGATGAGTTGCTCGAGGAGTTCGACGCGGTGTTCGTCGGGACCGGCGCGGGCCGGCCCTGGTTCATGGACCTGCCGGGCGAGAATGCGCTGGGGATCTACTCGGCGAACGAGTACCTCACCCGTTCGAACCTGATGAAGGCGTACCTGTTCCCCGAGTACGACACGCCGATCGTCCGGGGCAAGCGCGTCGCGACCATCGGCGGCGGCAACGTGGCGATGGACTCGGCCCGGACCGCGCTCCGCCTGGGCGCCGAGGAGTCGATCATCGTCTACCGGCGCTCGCGCCAGGAGATGCCGGCCCGGGCGGCGGAGATCCACCACGCCGAGCAGGAGGGCATCCGGTTCGAGTACCTGACGAACCCCGTCCGCTACATCGCGGACGAGAACGGCTGGGTCAAGGAACTGGAGTGCCTGCGGATGGAACTGGGTGAGCCGGACGCCAGCGGAAGGCGTCGGCCGGTCGCGGTCGCGGGTTCCGAGTTCCGGATCCCGGTTGACACGGTCGTGGTCGCGATCGGCAACAGCCCGAACCCGCTGATTCCCAACACGACGCCGGGGCTCGAGGTTTCGAAGCGCGGCACCATCGTCGTCGACCCCGAGACCGGCCGGACGACGAAGAAGGGCGTGTTCGCGGGCGGTGACATCGTCACCGGCGCGGCGACGGTCATCCTCGCGATGGGCGCCGGTCGGATCGCGGCCAACTCGATGGACGAGTACCTGAAGACCGGCAAGTGGTAGACGCAGGGAACCGGTGAGCCGAAGCGACGTTGTCCGTCGCCTGCGCAAGCGGCGCATCGGGGTCCTGATGGGCGGCTGGTCGAGCGAGCGGGAGGTATCGCTCCGGTCCGGGCAGCGGGTGCTCGAGTCACTCAAGCGGCAGGGGTTCACCGCGGTCGGGATCGACATCACCCGGGAGTTCGCCGCCCAGGTGAGGAAGGCCAGGATCGACATGGCCTTTGTCATCCTGCACGGCCGACCGGGCGAGGACGGCACGATCCAGGGTTTCCTGGAGCTCCAGGGCATACCATACACCGGCTCGGGCGTCGCGGCGTCGGCCATCGGGATGGACAAGCTGCTCACGAAGATGCTGTTCCGCCAGGGTGGTATCCCGACGCCGGACTACGTGTTCATCGCCGGCGACGCGGATTGTGCGGCGACGGTGGTCGAGGCGGAGTCGAAGTTCGGCTACCCGATGATCGTCAAGCCCCGCACCGAAGGTTCCAGCGTCGGCGTGGAGTTGATCGAGGGCCGGCGCGGCGCGGCCGACCAGTGCTGCCGCGTGCAGCGCGGGTTCGGCGACGCCCTGATCGAGCCGTTCATCTCCGGCCGCGAAGTCACGGTGGGGATCCTGGGCGAGCAGGCGCTGCCGATACTGGAACTCGCTCCGAAGCGCCGGCGGTTCTATGACTACGAAGCGAAGTACACCCGCGGTGAGACCGAGTTCATCGTGCCGGCGAAGCTGGACAGGCGAACCGAGGGCCGGGTCAAGGAGCTGGCGCTGGCGGCTCACCGGCTGCTCGGCTGCCGCGGTTTCTCGCGCGTGGACCTGATTCTGGAGAATGGCCGCAGGCCGTTGTTCCTGGAGGTCAACACCCTTCCCGGCCTGACCGACCTCTCCGACCTGCCGGCCGAGGCCGAGGCAGCGGGCATCGGCTACGACGAACTGGTCTTCCGTATCCTCGCCGGGGCGTTGAGCTGAGCCGAGGCGGTTTCTTGACAGCAATCGTTTTTCGAATACCATTGCCGGAATGATTCACGAGAGCAGAAAGCGACGCCATCTGCACATCCGCCACCGGGCGGTCGGGACGCCCGAGCGCCCGCGGTTGTGCGTCAAGCGCAGCAATCGACATATCGCCGCCCAGTTGATTGACGATACCGCCGACCGGGTGTTGACCGGGGTCTCCTCGTTGACACCCGAAATCAGCGCGAGGAAGCTCAAGCCGATGGAGGCCTGCAGCGCGGTCGGCAAGTTGCTGGCCGAGAAGGCGAAGGGCATGGGCATCGGCAAGGTCGTCTTCGACCGGGCCGGCTACCGCTACCACGGCCGGGTGAAGGCGCTGGCAGAGGCCGCGCGCGAGGGAGGACTCGACTTTTGAGGGAAATGACAGATACCGCCGGCGGCCTGCCCGAGCAGGAACTGATCGAGCGGGTGATAAATATCAAGCGAGTGTCGAAAGTGGTGAAGGGCGGCAAGCGGATGAAGCTCTCGGCATCGGTCGTCGTCGGCGACGGACGAGGCCAGGTCGGGCTTGGCCACGGCAAGTCCTCGGAAGTCGCTGCCGCGGTTCGGAAAGCGACCGCCCGCGCCCGCAAGGACATGGTGCGGGTGGCGGTCAAGGGTCGGACGATCCCGCATTCCACCGAGGGCAAGTACGTGGCGAGCCGCGTCATTGTCCGCCCGGCGTCCGAAGGTACCGGCTTGATCGCCTGCCCGCAGGTACGTGCCGTCCTTGAAGCCGCCGGCTTGTCGGACGCGCTGACCAAGTCGCTCGGCTCCCGCAACGCCTACAACACCGCCCGGGCGACGATTGTCGCCCTGCGCCAGCTGCGCACCATCGACCAGGTGGCGGCGGTGCGCAACAAGCCGGTCGGGCACCTCGCCCAGCCGAAGAGGACCAGCACTGATGAAGCAGAAACAACTGAAAGTCAGGCTGGCTAAGAGCCTGATCGACCAGAAGCCGGGCGCCAAGCTGACGGCCCGGGCGCTCGGGCTGCGCCGGGTCGGGGCAACCCGGGTTCACCGTGATGATGCGGTTTCCCGCGGGATGATCTTCAAGAT